>NZ_JBEPDH010000014.1:105984-193840 GCF_040300245.1 Nocardioides sp. NPDC000445
CCCGGTGGTCGAGCCTGTCGAGACCACGACCCGCCCCGGTGGTCGAGCCTGTCGAGACCACGACCCGCCCCGGTGGTCGAGCCTGTCGAGACCACGACCCGCCCCGGTGGTCGAGCCTGTCGAGACCACCAGCCTCCGCCACAACCGCAGCCTCACCCACCGTTTATGCCAACTCGACCGACGCAAGTGACGTCTCGACCGACGCAAGTGACGTCTCGACCGACGTAACTGACGTCTCGGCTAAATGAACGTTGGCGCGCCACTGTGACAGTGGCGCGCCAACGTGTGACAGCTGGTGTCAGCCGATGAACTCCTGCAGCTCCTTGAGGAGCGCGGCCTTCGGCTTGGCGCCGACGATCGACTTCACGACCTCGCCGCCCTGGTAGACGTTGATGGTCGGGATGCCGGTCACGCGGTAGGTGGAGGGGGTGACCGGGTTCTCGTCGACGTTCATCTTGGTGAAGGTGACCTTGTCACCGTGCTCGCCGGCGAGCTCCTCGAGGATCGGGGAGACCTGACGGCACGGGCCGCACCACTCGGCCCAGAAGTCGACCAGGACGGGCTTGTCGGACTTGAGGACGGTCGAGTCGAACTCGGCGTCGGTCACGGCGGTCATGTTGTCAGCCACGATGGGTTCCTTCTCGGTAGGGACGTGTTTGGGGAGGTCTGTGGTCAGAACGCTGGGTCTGCGTCGAGCATTCCCGCGCACCCGGTCATCGAGCTTGTCGAGATGACGACCAGGGTAGACGCGAGGCTCAGGCCGAGACGGCAGCCGCTTCGGCGTGGGCCTGGTGGGCGAGGAACTTCTCCGCGTCCAGCGCGGCCTGGCAGCCGGTGCCGGCAGCGGTGATCGCCTGACGGTAGACGTGGTCGACCAGGTCACCGGCGGCGAAGACGCCCTCGATGTTGGTGGCCGTGGTGCCGTCCTTGGTGAGGACGTAGCCGTCGTCGTCGAGGTCGACCTGGCCGGTGAGCAGCTCGGAGCGCGGGATGTGGCCGATGGCGATGAACAGGCCGGCGCACTCGAGGTCGCGCAGCTCGCCGGTCTTGGTGTCCTTGACGGTGATGCTCTCCACGGAGAGCTCGCCGTTGATCGACTCGACCACGGAGTTCCAGGCGATCTCGAGCTTCGGGTCGGCGAAGGCACGCTCCTGCATGATCTTGGAGGCGCGCAGCTCGTCGCGGCGTACGAGCAGGGTGACCGAGGAGCCGAAGCGGGTCAGGAAGAGGGCCTCCTCCAGGGCGGAGTCACCACCGCCGACGACCACGATGGGCTTCTGGCGGAAGAAGAAGCCGTCGCAGGTGGCACACCAGGAGACGCCCTTGCCGGAGAGCTCGTCCTCGCGGGGCAGGCCGAGCTTCTTGTAGCCCGAGCCGGTGGCGAGGATGACGGACTTCGCGTAGTGGGTGTCGGTCGCGGTCTTGACGACCTTGACCGGCCCGGTGAGATCCATCTCGACCACGTCGTCGGGCTCGAGCTCGGCACCGAAGCGCTCGGCCTGGGCACGCATCTCGTCCATCAGCGCGGGACCCATGATGCCGTCGCGGAAACCGGGGAAGTTCTCGACCTCGGTGGTGTTCATCAGGGCGCCGCCGGCGGTCACCGACCCCTCGAAGACGAGAGGCTGCAGTCCGGCGCGGGCACTGTAGACCGCTGCGGTGTAGCCCGACGGGCCGGAGCCCACGACGATCACGTTGCGGGGGTCGGTCGGGGACGACGGGGTCGGCATCTTGAGGCTCCTCAGGTGTGGCTGGCGAACTGCACAACAGATCGTAGGCCACGTACATTCCAGGGCCCTGAACGCCGAGAGATCCGGCTCGGGTCAGGAGACGGAGGTGCCGAGGACCTCGATCTCCTTGACCTCGGCGCGGTAGCCGCCGTCACCGGTCGGAAGACCCGTCATCCAGACGAGTACGTAGCTGCCCTCGGGGGCGCCGTCGAGCTTGATCTCGCCCTCGGTTCCGACACTGCCCTTGGCTGCCGGAGCGCCGCTGGGGTCGTCGGTCCACGGTGAGTCGCCGACGTAGACGCTGATGTCGGTCGGCTCCCCGATCATCCGGAACTTCAGGGAGTCGACGGCGTAGTCGCCCTTGAGGTTGAGTACGACGCCGATGCCGGGCTTGAGCGAGCGCGGACCATCACCGATCTGGTCGTTGTAGGTCGAGGTGCGCCAGTTGGTGACGGGGTCGTCCTTCCCGTCCACCACACCCGCGACCAGGTCGGGGTACTCGCTGGGCGGGTCGCCGTGTGGGTCGAGGTCCTTGGCGGTGATGCCCTTGATGGGGGTCGGCTTGGCCTCAGTGGTGGTGTCGCCGCCGTTGTTGCCGGTGCCGGGGTTCTCGGCGGTCGTGTTCGGGTCGTCGCCGATGATGTTCCACGCGATCGAGCCGGCGATGAGGACCAGCACCACGAGGGCGACGCCCATCGCGATGCGGAGCCAGCTGGCGCCGGGCTTCTGGTTGTAGTCCGGCTCTTCGGCGATCGGTACGTTGGCGCCGGTCCACGGGCCCTGCCAGCCGTTGTAGGAGGCATCCGGGGCCACCGGTCGCCGGGCGGCGGCCGGAGGAGCCTGCTGCGGGCGCTGCGGCGGCACGTAGCCCGGGGTCTCGTCGGCGAACAGCGGTTTCGACGGGGTCGGGTCCTGCATCGGCGGCGGGGCGGACGGACGCTGGCGCTGAGGGCGTACGGCATCGGGGGCCACGCCGATGGCGTTCGACGCCGCCTGCGCCTCGGCCGGCTCGAGCTCGGTCGGCGGGGCCATCGCCTGGGTCTCCTCGTTGACCGCCGAGGGCCGGTTGAGCGGAGCGGTCGGCTCCCCGGAGAAGCCGGCGAGCGCGGAGTGGAGCTCGGCCGCGGTCAGCGGCGGCATGTCGGCGCCGCTGCCCAGCACCCGGTCGCACAGGTCGTCGAGGGGCCGGGGCACACCGGCGCGTACCTGCCGGGGACGGAGCACACGGCCGTGGTCGCGGGGCGCGGGCGGCATCGAGGACAGGGTCTCGCCGGCCCACTTGCCGGTCAGCGCGGCGTAGAGAACGCCGACGGCGTCGACCCGGTCGCGCCGCTGGGAGTCACGGGTGTCGGGGTCGATCCCGTGCAGCGCGGCGTCGACACCGAAGCCGATGACGCGCACCGCGCCGAGGTCGTCGAGCAGCACGGCCTCGGGGTTGAGCCGTCCGTGGGCGTGGCCCTGGTCGTGGGCAAGGACCAGCAGGTCGGCGACCTCGGAGGCGATCCAGGCGGCCTGCTGCGGCGGCAGCGGGCCACCGGCGGCGAGCGCGTTCTCCAGCGATGCGCCCTCGCCCCACTCGTTGACGACGTACGCCACCTGGTCGGTCTGGGCGGCGTCGAGGACGCGCAGCATCCGGGGGTCACCGACGGCAGCGGAGTTGCGGGCCGCTGCCATCAGGCGCGGCGCGCGCTCGTCGTGGGCGTCGAGGACGTGCACGGCAACCGGGCGGCCGAGCACCGCGTCCTGGGCGCGCCAGAAGCGTCCCTCGCGGGACTCGCTCAGCAGATCCGTCAGCTGGTATCTGCCGGCGAGGACGTCGCCTGATTGCGTGAACTCCATATCGGACCCATTCTTTCAGACCGTGCCAGACAGTGAGGCGGCTGTCCGATGGTGGTCAAGGACTGGTGCTCAACGACGCAGCCGTCGGGCGACCTGTTGCACCATCGTGGTCAGCTCCTTGACCTGGGCAGCCTGCGCCCCGAGGAGCAGCATGCCGAGATGCAGCGCCCCGACGATAGCGGCCCCGATCAAGGCCAGCACCATCGTCGGCTCGTCGTTGATCATGCCCAGTGCCGTGCGGAGCAGCCAGGCGGCGGCCGCGGCGACCACCGTCACCATGACCAGGCGGGCGAGGAACCCGAGCAGCCCGCGGCCGTCCAGGTCTCCGAGCGTGCGCTTGAGCACGACGTACGAGACGACGGAGCCGACCAGGTAGGACAGCGTGTAGGCGCCGGCGAGCGCCGGCGCGGTGTACTCCGCGGAGACGGCCCGGGTCAGCAGCACCGCGGCGACGATGTTGGTGGTGGCGACCGAGCACTGGATGAAGAAGACGGTGCGGTTCTGCTCCAGCGAGTAGAAGCCGCGCAGCAGCAGGTAGTGGATCGTGAAGAAGACCAGCCCGGCCGCGAAGATCGACAGCGTCGGGGCGTACTCCTTGAACGCGTCGGCGCCGGCGCCGTGGCCGAACAGGATGTGGGCGATGTCCTCGGAGAGCACCGGGAGCAGCGCGGCGATCGGGATCACGATGGCGAGCGCGTTGCGCAGCTGGTGCGACAGCGTACGTCCGAGCTCGGGCAGCTCACCGGCCGCGCCGTGGCGCGAGAGGAGCGGGAGGATGGCCGTGGCCAGCGACACCGTGATGATCGAGTGCGGGACCTGGGTGACCAGGAAGCTGTTGGAGTAGACCGTGTAGCCGGTGCCGCCCTCGGCCGAACCGGTCGAGGCGAGCCGCGTCACGATCGTGTACGCCACCTGGTTCACGACCACGAAGAGCACCGTCCACACACCCAGCTTCGCGGTCTGCGAGAGTCCGGCGCCGCGGAAGTCGAAGCGGGGGCGGAAGCGTACGCCGGTCTTGTGGAGCACCGGCAGGAGCAGCAGGAACTGGAGAACGATGCCGAGCGTGGAACCCAGTCCGAGGAGGATCTCCTGGCCGGTGGTGAAGCCACCGACGTTGGACGGCCCGAATACGACCAGGTAGATCACCAGGGTCGAGATCGCGATGATGTTGTTGGCGATCGGGGCCCACATCATCGGGCCGAAGCTGCCGCGGGCGTTGAGCACCTGCCCGACCAGCACGAACATCCCGTAGAAGAAGACCTGCGGCAGGCACCAGCGGGCGAAGTCGATGGCCGACTCGAGCTGGGCCGCATGGTCGGGGGTGTACATCTCGGGGCCGAGGTAGAGGCGCATCAGCAGCGGGGCACCGAGCACCAGGAGGATCGTGACGGCACCGAGGAACAGCCCGGCGAGGGTGATGATCCGGTCGGTGTAGGCCGCGCCGCCGTCCGCGTCGTTCTTCTGCGCCTTCACCAGCTGCGGCACGAGCACCGCGTTGAAGACACCGCCCGCCAACAGGATGTAGAGCATGTTGGGCACGGTGTTGGCGATGTTGAAGACGTCGGCGTGCAGGCCGGAACCCAGCGCGGCGACCAGGAGCGCGGAGCGGATGAAACCGCTGGCGCGCGAGAACATGGTCCCCGCGGCCATCACCGCGCTGTTGGCCAGGACCGAGCCCCCGCCGGACTTCTGCTCGGTGGCTGTCACGCTTCTCCTGACGTACGTGCCTTCTTGGCCTTCATGATGCGCCGGGTGAGACGCACGGCGATCGCCGCGAAGAGTAGCGCGCAGCCGGTCCCGACGAACCACCAGATCACTCCGCTCACCTGCGAGGGGCGGATCGGGACGGAGGCGTGGGCGCCCAGCGGGTTGCCCTTGGTGTCGGTCACGACGATCAGGGCGGTGTGGGTGCCGGTGTCGCGCATGCTCGCGGCGAGGTTGAAGCTGGCCTTGGAGTTGGCGTCGAGCTGGACGGGCTCGGAGGTGGCGACCCGCAGCGACTCGTCGGTCATCGCGTCCAGCCGCACCGTGACGGGCTCGTCGAGCTCGTTGCTCAGGGTGACCTGGAACTCGCCGCCCTTCATGCTGGAGAGGATCACCTTCGGCGGTACGGCCACGGTGACCGAGCTCAGTTCGGAGCTGACCTGGCTCAACGCCTCGGCAGCCGGGTCCGCGTCGCCCTTGCGGGCGGAGTAGGAGGTCGAGGTCAGGGCCTCGTTGACGATGTCGGAGGCGACCTCGTCGTTGTGGGTCAGGATGCGCTGCAGCATCTCGCCGGCGCCGATGAGCTCGTTGGCCGTGTCGATCCGGTCGGTGGAGATCTCGGCCTTCATCTCTCGGCGGGGGTAGCGGAGCTTGTCGGCGGTGATCGACGTCGGCTTGTGCCCGGCGACGGCCTCGTCCAGCGTCGAGGACGAGATCCAGGCGGCCTTGTTCCACGGGGTGACGAACGAGGCGGCGCTCTGCGGCGGGTGCCAGCCGTCGGGGAGGACCGCGATGAGCGGCTTGCCGGAGCCGCGGAGCAGGGCCGCCTCGGCGACGAGACGCTGGCGTACCGAGATCGCGTCGATGGGGTCGTTGGGTCCGGGCCCGCCGGCGGCGGCGCCGGAGGAGGTCACGATCATCTGGTGACCGTCGAGGTCGGCGATGACCGGCGTGGTGCCGCGGAGCATCCTGTCGCTGACCAGGTTGACCGCGCCCGGCTCGAGCAGGTTGACCGCGGCACGGTCGAGGTAGCCGGTCGGCGGAGCGACGGCCGAGGTCGCCTTGATGCCGAGCTCGGTGAGCGCCTGGGCGGTGTGCTCACGCGCCGTGGCCAGCAGGACGGGATCGGTCGTGGCGAGCGCGGACAGGTCCGGATCGCCGTACGGGAGAGCGAGCAGGTTGTGGCCGGCGAGCGCGTCCTCGAGGCGGCCCAGCCAGACCGTCGCGGCCTTCTGCGCGGCCTCGGTCTCCTCGTCCATCGCCTTCTCGGCGTCGGTGTCCATGCTGGGCGAGGGGCTCGGCAGCAGCGCGGAGGCCGAGGGCGAGGCGCTCTGGCTCCCGCTCTCCTCCGGCTCCTCCTCACCCTCGTCCGTCGGTGCCAGGTTGCGGGCGGGGTTGCCCTCGGCGAGATTGCGTACGGCATCGATCAGCGCGGGATCGATGGCCCAGGTCAGATCGGGCATCTCGGCGCCGGTCTCGAGCGTCCGGAAGAGGCGTCCGCCGGCGCCCAGGTCGCGGGTCCAGCCCGGGAGGTAGTTCACGCTGCCGTCGCCGTTGTAGACCACGCTGCGCCGGAGCGGCATGACCAGGGACACCTTCTCGGCCTTGGCCTTCTTGTTGGGCTCCTTGACCAGCGGAAGGAAGGTGCGTGCCCGGCCGTCGGCGGTGTTCGGCGTCGTGGAGCCCAGCGCGTGGACCCCGAACCAGTAGACCCCGGGCTCGGTGATCTCCAGCCGCTTGCGCGGCACCGAGAGCGACCACGAGTAGGTCTCGCCGGGCGCGAGGTCGGGGATCGCTGCGTACGTCCCCTCGGTCACGATCCGCTCGCCGACCAGCGAGTCCGCGGGCAGTTCGGCCGCCTCGGCCAGCTCCTCGGAGGTGGTCATCGGCGTGTCGCCGACGAACGGGTAGACCTTGACGCCGTGCCACTCCTCCTCGGTGGTGTTGGTGACCTTGCCGCGGACGGTGATCCGGCCCTTGGTGCGGCCGTCGAGGCTGACGGTGTCGAGCTCGTCGATGCTCATCGCGAGCGGGTCGGGCTCCGCGGTCTCCTCCGCGGCCCGGGCCGGAGCGGCCAGCGTGGTCGCTGACAGCATCAGCAGAAGGGGTGCCAGCAGCACCAGGACGAGTGCGGCGGTGACTCGCCCACGTGGCCGTGGCGGCCTCGCCTGATGCTGGCGGACTGGCATGACTTCGAGAATATCTTTCAGGGGGTGCGGTCCTCGTAGACTGCGGCGTTGTGTCCGACAGCCAGCTTCCCCCGATCAGCGTCGCCGATGTTCAGCGATCGGTGACTGCTGAACTGGACCGTATCGCACCGGTCATCGACTCCCTAGGTGAGGTCTTCGCTCGCTCGGGCTTCGAGCTGGCGCTCGTCGGTGGCCCGGTCCGCGACGCGATGCTCGGCCGGCCGCACAACGACCTCGACTTCGCCACCTCGGCCCGCCCCGAGGAGACCGAGAAGATTTTGCGTACGTGGGGCGAGGCGCTGTGGGACATGGGCCGCGACTTCGGCACCATCGGCACCCGTAAGGGCCCGTGGCAGATCGAGGTCACCACCTACCGCTCCGAGGCCTACGCCGCCGACTCCCGCAAGCCCGAGGTGGCCTACGGCACGTCGCTGGCCGACGATCTCGTACGCCGCGACTTCACCGTCAACGCGATGGCGGTGCAGCTTCCCGGCCGCGAGGTCGTCGACCTCTACGGCGGCGTCGTCGACCTGGCGACCCGGGTGCTGCGTACGCCGGGGACGCCGGAGGCGTCGTTCTCCGACGACCCGCTGCGGATGATGCGGGCGGCACGGTTCGCCGCCCAGCTCGGCTTCACGGTGGCCCCCGAGGTCGTCGCCGCGATGAAGGACATGGCCTCGCGGATCTCGATCATCTCCGCCGAGCGGGTCCGCGACGAGCTGGTGAAGCTGATCTGCGCGCCCTACCCGCGACGCGGCCTCTCGCTGCTGGTCGAGACCGGGCTGGCCGACCTGGTGCTGCCCGAGCTGACGGCGCTGCGGATGGAGCGCGACGAGCACAACCGCCACAAGGATGTCTACGAGCACACTCTGACGGTGCTCGAGCAGTCGATCGACCAGGAGGAGCGTCTGGGTGGCGGCCCCGACTTCGTGTCCCGGTTCGCAGCGCTGATGCACGACGTCGGCAAGCCGCGCACCCGGAAGTTCCACGACGACGGCACCGTCTCGTTCCACCACCACGACGTCGTCGGCGCCAAGATGACCCGCAAGCGGATGAAGGCGCTGCGCTTCTCCAACGACGAGATCGAGGCGGTCTCCTCGCTCGTCGAGCTGCACCTGCGCTTCCACGGCTACGGCGACGGCGAGTGGACCGACTCCGCGGTCCGTCGTTATGTGCGGGATGCCGGCGACCAGCTCCAGCGCCTCCACGTGCTCACCCGCGCCGACTGCACCACCCGCAACCGCCGCAAGGCCGACCGCCTCGCCCGCACCTACGACGCCCTCGAGGCCCGCATCGAGCGGATCTCCGAGGAGGAGGAGCTCGCCGCCCTCCGGCCCGCCCTCGACGGAAACCAGATCATGTCGCTCCTCGACATACCTCCCGGGCGCGAGGTCGGGGCTGCGTACAAGTTCCTGATGGACCTGCGTCTCGACGAGGGGATCCTCTCCGAGGACGAGGCCGCGAAACGGCTCCTGGACTGGTGGTCCGAGCGCTCCGCATAGTCCGTTCGGGCTATGTCGCTCGGCATGGTTCAGCCTTAACGTAAACCCGCGCGTCGTGAGGCTGTCCGGCGCTGCGTGAGCCCGTCGGCTCGCCCCACCGAGCTCGAAAGTCTCACATGCGTCTTCTCTCCCCGGCGTACGTCGTCGGCGGTCTCCTCCTGTCCGGCCTGATGACCGTCGGGCTTGCCTCCGCTGGTGCGGCGGACACGGAGGTCACCGTCTGCAATGGCCTTCCGGTCACGATCGACCTCAACACCGCGGCGGGCGCAGCTGCCACCGAGGGGGCAGACGTCATCCTCGGTACGCCCGGCGACGACACGATCAACGGGCTCGGCGGTGACGACACCATCTGCGGTGGCGACGGTGACGACCGGCTGTTCGGCGAGGACGGCGACGACACCCTCGTCGGTGGTGCCGGCAACGACAACATCGGCGACGGGGTGGTCGAGGGATGCGAAGAAGG
Source organism: Nocardioides sp. NPDC000445 (assembly GCF_040300245.1). NCBI lineage: Bacteria > Bacillati > Actinomycetota > Actinomycetes > Propionibacteriales > Nocardioidaceae > Nocardioides > Nocardioides sp. NPDC000445. Next base: position 115,412 of record NZ_JBEPDH010000014.1, read on the forward strand.
TGAGAACGTCTACATCGGTGGCGACGGTGCCGACTCCATCCAGATGAACTGCTACAGCCTTCAGGGGTTGACCCGCACGGTTCTGCCCGGCGCCGGAGATGACGTCGTGACCTGGCCGTACGTCGGAGATGCGATCGGATACGACACCCACTACCTGTCGTACGCCGATGTCGCAGGCCCGGTGGAGATCGACCTGAACCCGGTCGAGGTCGACGGCCGCATGGTCGTCAAGGTGACCGGCGGAGCCGGCACCGACATCATCCGGGCCGCCCGCGACGGTGCGGCGCCGCGCGTACGTTTCGTGATCGGCAGCCAGGGCGATGACACGATCACCGGGACCGACCTGACCGAAGCGCCGGGCTCGTGGAAGCCCGTCGAGGAGCTCAACGGGGGCCCTGGTGCGGACATCATCCACGGCGGGGCCGGTCGGGACCTCCTGAGCGGCGACGCCGGGGCCGATCGTCTCCACGGTGACGCCGGTGCCGACCTGCTGGACGAGGGTGGCGTCGGTGACGCAGACCAGTTCGACCCGGAGGTGGCCGACGACCAGCTCTTCGGCGGAGCGGGCGACGACAAGGCCTACGTGGGCATGGGCGACGACGTCACCGATCTCGGCGACGGCCGGGACGAGATCACCTACGCGTTCTCACCCGTGGCTGCCACGGTGTCGTTGAGGACGACCACCGCTCAGGACACCGGTCTGGGGCGCGACTCCGTCTCCGGCGCGGAGGTCGTGACTGGTTCCCGCTTCGTGGACACCCTCGCGGCCGGCGTCGGCGGCTCGACCCTCTCCGGTGGAGAGGGGAAGGACCAGTACATCGGTGGGCCGGGCGATGACACCTTCGACGACAACCAGGCATCTATCTCGTACGCGGCCGCATCCGGCCCGATCACGATGACGCCCAGCTCTGTCGGACAGAACAAGATCACCGTCGTCGGCCAGGGAACAGACACCTTCAACGTGTGGTCGGTCTCAGGTCAGGACTGGAGCCTGATCGGGTCGGCGTACGACGACGTCGTCGAGTTCGGATTCTTCTGTGACGTGGCCGGCGGCAACGGTGACGATCGGTTCATTCCCGCTCGGGACACCGACTGCGACGAGTACGCCGTTTCCGGAGAAGACGGGGATGACCTCCTGGAGTTCCAGGAGGACGACTACCGAGTCGGCTACTGGTCTGCGAGGTTCGACGGTGGCACCGGCACGGACATGGCCTCGTTCGCGAAGGTCTCGGGGTGGGTCGAGTACACCGTTCCGGCCGGAGTGGAAGGCGTCATCGGGTCAGCCGGTTACGACCGTCTCACCGGAGACGCGCGGGCGAACCGGATCGAGGGCGGCCCCGGTGACGACCAGATCTTCGGTGGTGCCGGCAACGATGCGATCGACGGCGGTGCGGGTGACGACACCGTCCACGGTGAGGCGGGAGACGACGCGGTCACCGGATCGGCCGGACTCGACGATCTCGACGGAAGCGACGGCAACGACCGTGTCGACGGCGGCGCCGACGCGGACACCGTACGCGGCGGCATCGGCGACAACACCCTGATCGGTGGGCTCGGTGACGACCTCCTGGAGGGCAACTCGGCGAAAGACTCCATCTACGGTGGCGATGGGAACGACACCGTGAGGTCCGGCGCCGGCAACGACATCGTCGACCTGGGCGCGGGCGGCGACACCGTCTATGCGGGCGATGGGAACGACACCGTCACGGCAGGGGCCGGGAACGACGTCATCCACGGTGACGCCGGCGACGACCGTCTCGATCCCGGCACGGGAGTGGACTCGGTGTTCGGCGAGATCGGCAACGACACCATCCTCGGCGGCGCCGCGGTCCCCATCGGTGGGCAGGGTGACGCGGTATCCGGTGGCTCCGGGACGGACACGGTCACCTACTCCTCGGCCAAGGCCGGCGCACGCGCGTGGATGAAGGCCGACTACTTCACCGCGGATGCCGACTCTCTCGCTGAGGTCGAGTCGATGATCGGGAGTCCGTACTCTGACGATCTCCGCGGCGACCATCTCGCGAACCGGATCTCCGGAGGCTCCGGCAACGACCACATCGAGGCGTTCGGCGGCAAGGACGTGATCTCGGGCGGCGACGGCAACGACAGCATCGACCCCGGTGCTGGCGACGACGTCGTCAGTGGGGCGAGCGGCGCGGACACGGTCGCCTACGGCAGCGCCTCGAAGACCGGGGTTCGAGTCACACTCGCCTCGACGGCGGCCCAGAACACCGGCGGATCCGGCTACGACCGGATCAGCACGATCGAGAACCTGACCGGGTCGTCTGCCAACGATGTCCTCACCGGCTCGTCCGGCAACAACGTCATCAGCGGCTCGTACGGCAATGACACGATCAGCGGCGGGCGCGGTTCCGACAGGCTGATCGGCGGCTCGGGAACGGACACCGTCACGTACGCCTCCGCGGGAGCGCGGGTGGTCGCGTCGCTGGCACGTGCGACCGGCGGAGCGGGCACCGACGCGCTGAGCGGCTTCGAGAACCTGACGGGAAGTCGCTACGACGACAAGCTCGAGGGGAATGGCGCGAGGAACGTGCTCCAAGGTGGCGGCGGTCGTGACGTCCTCTATGCCTACGGCGCTGACGACCGCCTCTACGGCGGGAGCGGGCCCGACAGGCTCAACGGCGGATCAGGTCGGGACTACGGCAACGGTGGGGCGGGCGCCGACACCTCGACTTCGGTCGAGGTCAAGGTCAGCGTCGGCTGAGAACCCAATTGACATCTGGGCGCCTACTGTCCATCGAGCCATACTGACGGTACGGTTCCGCGTATGACGACGATCACAGATCTCGAGGCAACGACCGCCATCAACGCGACGCCCGCTCAGGTGTGGGCCGCGATCACGGACCTTCCGCGGATGGCTTCGTGGAGCCCGCAGGTGGTGAAGACCGTGGTGTTCGGCCAGGTCAAGGAGGGCACCCGCTTCTTCAACATCAACCGCCAGGGCTGGAAGCACTGGCCGACCAACGCCAAGGTCGTACGCTTCGCGCCCCACTCCGACTTCGCGTTCCGGGTCGCGGAGAACACGACGGTCTGGTCCTTCCAGATCGACGAGACCCCTGAGGGCTCGCTGGTCACCCACCGTCGCGAGACCCCGGACGGCATCTCCGCGCTCTCCCGCTCGCTGACGAATGCGGTGCTCGGCGGTCAGGAGAAGTTCACCGAGGAGCTGCGTACGGGCATGGCCACCACGCTCGCCAAGCTCAAGGCCGACCTCGAGGGCTGACCCTCCCGCGCCGAGGCGTCGATTCGGTCGGCCGAAGCGTCAGGCCGGTCGGCCGAGGTGGCAGCGCGTTGACAGCTCGGCCGACGTACGTGACGCCTCGGCGTCAGGCCCCTGCCCTTGTCCAGCGGTAGACGCTGCTGGTGGAGACGCCGAGCTGCGCGGCCACGTCGGGGATGCGGGCCCCGGCGTCGACGAGGAGCCGGGCGGCCTCGGACTTGTCGTCGGGGAGATTCGCCATCAGCTCAGCGATCTCGTCGGGAAGGATGTCGGGGTAGTCCATGGCCGGCTCGGGGTCGGGGATGTTCTCCGGGAACGGGATCCGGTCGAGGAGCGTGCCGTCGGCGTCGGACGGCTTGGTGGCCGTGCGGACGTTGCTGAACTGTGGCGCCATCCCGGCGCCCGGGGCAGCGTCGGCGGCCGTGCGCGCGGCGTCGCTCACCCGGCTCGAGACGCGGCGGCGGGTGTCCGGGGTGGCGAGGGCTGATGCCATCTCGCGGGTGCGGGTCTCGCGCGACGGGGTCACCTCGCGGGGTACGTCGGTGACCGAGTCGGAGACGGCGTCGGTGGTCCTGTCGAAGTGGATGCCGGTAGGCGCCTCGATGGCACGGTCGGCGTCAGGAGCGGGTGCTACGTGCGGAACCTGCTCCACGACCGGCACGCTAAGCGCCTCGTGCACGTCGGGCAGGGTGATCGGCAGCCGGTCGGCCTGGCGGGTGCCCTCGGCGACCGCGGCGAAGGCGTCGACCCACTGGGTGATCTGGTCGCGCATCGCGCCCGGCGCGACCGACCGCAGGGCGACCGCCTCGGCGCGCCAGTAGCGCTTCTGCGCGCGCTCCAGCTTCCGGCGGGACGAGGCCGTGCGCTTCCGCACCGCCGTGTCACGAGCACGGCGCCATTCGACGCGGGTGGCCAGGAGGGCGTGCATCCGGGCGCCCATCCGCAGGTCGGACCAGGAGCGTTCCATGGCGAGGTGTCGGTCGCCGACGAGCGCGAGGTGCCACATCAGAGCCGCCAGGAGCGGCACGATGAACCGGAACGCGGCGGCGGTGACGGCGTGGCCGAGGTGGATCTCGTGCCAGCCGGCGAAGAACCCGGAGGCGGCCGACAGCAGCCAGGTCAGGGTCAGCAGCGTCTGCGCCGGTCGGTCCTGCTGGGCCGCCTCGCGGGCCATCAGAGCGACCGTGACGAGCGAGAGCTCGAAGACGCCGGCGAAGGCGTAGGCGTTGATCGCGCCCATGGCGAGCACGTCCCGCCCGAAGCCGACCATGGCGACGTACGCGGCGGCCGTCGAGATCAGCGCGACCGAGACGGCGCCGAAGAGGATGAGGCCGCGACCACTTCCGGTCGAGCCCTTGCCTGTCGGGGTCGTGTCGTTGTCGGGACGCATCGTGGGGGTCTCCCGTGCCTGAGGCGGTCGATCGTTCGGGTCCCGGAGTCTAGGGGATCAAACAGGTGTTCGAGATGTACGTGGATGGAGTGTTGACAAACCCGGTGGAAATTCGGCGGTCGCGACCCAGAGCACAGGGCTACAGTCCGCACATGTCGAAGACGGCGGTGCGCCGCGTACTTTTCAAGTCGTTCTGGGCCGTGATCGGCCTGGTCATCGCGGTGAGCCTCTTCAAGCTGGCCTTCACCGGCTCGACGCAGGATGCCGATGGGGCGCCACTGACGCCGACCGGGAAGATCCCGCCGGAGGAGGTGGTCGTCGAGAAGGGCACCATCTCCAACGCGCTCACGGTCGAGGGGACGATCGTGATCGACAAGCCGGTCTCCGCCACCAGTTCGGTCACCGGGGTGCTGGCGCACCGGTTCGCCGAGACCGGCGCCAGGGTGAAGAAGGGCGACAAGCTCTTCCAGGTGCGCACGGAGGAGGAGCCCGCCGAGGCCGAGCCCGTCGAGGAGCCTGCCGAGGAGCCCGGGAACGTGGATGACGCCGCCGGCGACGGCGATCGTGGCGACGCCCCGGTCGAGCCGTCGCCGCCGAAGCCGGTCCATCACTGGTACACGGTCGTCGCGCCGGCCACCGGGATCGTCGGCAACTACGCCGCCGAGCTGATGGGCGAGGTGACCGAGGACGGGGTGGTCGTCTCGATCCGTCCCACGACGTTCCATGCGGTCGGCGCGATCTCGCCGCTGGACCGCTACCGGCTGGCCAGCAACCCGGATGAGGCCATGGTGACCATCGAGAGCGGCCCGAAGCCGTTCACCTGCACCGACCTGCGCATCGGCGACGCGGCGACCGAGACGATCACCAGCAACGAGCCCGAGGGCGAGATGATGGAGGGGGAGCCGGGGGCCGAGAGCGACTCGGGGGCAGGCGCCCGGATCAGCTGCCTGGTGCCGGAGAAGGTCACCGTCTTCGACGGTCTGACCATGACCATGGCCATCGACGCGGGCAAGAGCGACGGCGACGTCGTCACCATCCCCGTCACCGCGGTCACCGGTCTGGTCGGCGACGGCACCGTCTGGGTCGTCGGCGAGGACGGAACCCCGACGGAGCAGCCGGTCAAGCTCGGCGTCACCGACGGCAAGCTCGTCGAAGTGACCAGCGGGCTGAAGGCCGGCGACTCGGTCCTGCGGTACGTCCCGGGCTCGAAGGAGACGGGCGGCGGGACGGACGAGGGGATGACCGAGGAAATGCCGATGGGGGAGATGTGAGCGCGGAGGAGCTGCTGAGGCTCACCGGCGTGGCCCGCACGGTCGAGCTCCCCGACGGCGAGGACCTGCACATCCTGACCAGCGTCGACCTCGACGTGAGCCGCGGCGACCATGTCGGCATCGTGGGCCGCTCGGGCACCGGCAAATCGACCCTGCTGAACCTGCTCGGCCTGCTGGACCGGCCCACCGGCGGCACCCTGGAGTGGGCGGGTCGCAACGTCACCGACATCAGCAACCGGCAGGCCGCCCGGATCCGCGGGCGTGATGTCGGGTTCGTCTTCCAGCAGTTCAACCTGCTGCCGGGGCGTACGGCTCTGGAGAACGTGATGGCGCCACTGCTCTACGCGTCCGGCAGGGAGTTCTGGCAGCGGCGCCGGATCGCGGCCACGATGCTCGACAAGGTCGGGCTCGGCGACCGGCTCGACGCGATGCCGCAGTTCCTCTCCGGCGGTGAGCAGCAGCGCATCGCCATCGCCCGCGCCCTCGTCCGGACGCCGTCGGTCGTGCTGGCCGACGAGCCGACCGGGGCGCTCGACGTCGAGACGGGCGCGATGGTGATGAAGCTGCTCGACCAGGCGACGTACGACTCCGGCGCCGCGCTGATCACGATCACCCACGACCAGAACGTCGCCGCCCTGGCCCGGCGGCGGTTCCGGCTCGCCGAGGGACGGCTGCACCCGCTGACCGAGGAGGCAGCGGCGTGAGGAGCAACCTGGCGCGCCTCGTCACGGGTCTGGCCGCCTCGACCGTCGAGGCGTGGCAGGAGCTGCGCATCCACCGGCTCCGGGTGCTGTTGTCGCTGGTCGGGGTGGCGGTGGCGGTCGCCTCGATCACCGCGACCGTCGCGGCCGGCCAGATCGCCAAGCAGATGTTCACCGAGTCCTACGAGGTCGACGGGCGGCCGGCGCACATCTCGGTCATGGCCTACGACCCCATCAGCGGCATGCCGCTCTCCGTCGAGCGGGTCCGGCCCGCCTTCCAGACGGTCGCGGAGCGGTTCGACGTGAAGTACGCCTCGGCGAGGATCTCCGCCTACGACATCAAGGCGACCACCGCGAGCAGCAGCAAGCGGGTCGAGCTGATGGGGGTCGACCCTGCGTACGCCGCCATCCACCGGGTCGTGGTGCCGCAGGGTCGCTGGCTGCAGGCCTCGGACGAGGAGCGCCTCTCCCCGGCGCTGGTGGTCGACGAGACGTTCCTGAAGAAGCTCGGCCTGCGGGGCACACAGCTGCCGACGTCGGTGGACCTGAAGGGCCAGGGGATGTCGGTGACCGCCACGATCATCGGTGTCACGAGCCTGCGGGGCTACGGCACGCCACGAGCGTTCATGCTGGCCGACTCGCTGGAGCACTGGCAGGCCGGAGCCCCCACGGACGCCAGCTACGAGATGTGGGTGCCGATCGACGGCGCCAACGAGCTCGCCGGCGAGATCGGCATGGCGATGCGCGCAGAGCTCCCGGGACTCCAGGTCGACGCCCAGCGCGACGACTACCTGGCGTGGGGCGGTGAGGACCCGATCGGCCCGATCAAGTGGGTGATCATCGGGATCGCCGGGATCATCCTGCTGCTCGGCGCCCTGAGTCTGCTCAACATCGCCCTGGTCACCATCCAGCAGCGGATCCGGGAGATCGGCATCCGGCGCAGCTTCGGGGCGACCACGGGGCGGGTGTTCTTCTCGGTGCTGATGGAGAGTGTCGTGGCCACCGTCGTCGCGGGCGTGGTCGGCGTGCTCCTGGCTGTGGCCGCCATCAAGAACCCGCTGGTGCAGAAGCTCGTCCTGCAAGGCATCGACGACGTCCCGCCCTTCCCGCTCTCGGCGGCGTTCCTCGGCCTCGCCGTCGCCCTCGCGGTCGGCGCGATCGCGGGCATCCTCCCGGCGATGATCGCCGCGCGCGTGAAGATCATCGACGCGATCCGCTTCTGACGCCGCGTACGAAAGGCGACTGCCCCGGGTGCCAGGCACCCGGGGCAGCTCAACAGCAGAGGGTCACTCCCCGCGGATGAACGCCTCCAGCTGAACGCGACCCTCGGTGTCCTCGATCTGAACCGGCGGGCTCTTCATGAGGTAGGCCGAGGCCGGGATGATCGGGCCGCCGATGCCGCGGTCCTTGGCGATCTTGGCCGCACGGACGGCGTCGATGATGATTCCCGCCGAGTTGGGGGAGTCCCAGACCTCGAGCTTGTACTCCAGGTTCAGCGGGACATCACCGAACGCGCGACCCTCGAGCCGGACGTACGCCCACTTGCGATCGTCGAGCCACTGAACGTAGTCGGACGGGCCGATGTGCACGTTGCGGTCGTCGATCTTGTCGGCCAGCTCGCCCTTGAGGTTCGAGGTGACGGCCTGGGTCTTGGAGACCTTCTTGGACTCCAGGCGCTCGCGCTCGAGCATGTTCTTGAAGTCCATGTTGCCGCCGACGTTGAGCTGGTACGTACGGTCCAGCGCGACGCCGCGGTCCTCGAACAGCTTGGCCATGACGCGGTGGGTGATGGTGGCACCGACCTGCGACTTGATGTCGTCACCGACGATCGGGACGCCGGCGGCCTCGAACTTCGCCGCCCACTCGGGGTCGGAGGCGATGAAGACCGGCAGCGCGTTGACGAAGGCGACGCCCGCGTCGATCGCGCACTGCGCGTAGAACTTGTCCGCCTCTTCGGAGCCGACCGGGAGGTAGGAGACGAGAACGTCCACCTCCTTCTCGCGAAGGACCGAGACCACGTCCACGGGGTCGAGGCCCGACTCGGAGATGGTCTGACGGTAGTACTTGCCCAGACCGTCGAGCGTGGGACCACGCTGGACCTCGACGCCCTTGAACGGGACGTCGGCGATCTTGATGGTGTTGTTCTCGGAGGCGTTGATCGCCTCGGAGAGGTCCTTGCCGACCTTCTTGTCGTCGACGTCGAAGGCAGCGACGAACTCGACGTCAGAGACGTGGTAGTCGCCGAACGTGACGTGCATCAGGCCCGGGACGCTGCCCGCCGGGTCGGCGTCCCTGTAGTACTCCACACCCTGGACCAGGGAGCTGGCACAGTTGCCGACTCCCGCGATTGCTACACGAACCGAACCCATCGGGGCTCCTTCCAATACTCCGGGCCGACACCGGCCCGGAGGTCATCACTCGTTCTCTTGGCTGCTCTGCGCTGTGCGCGAGACGTCCGCTTCGTCGCGTACGCCATCGTCATCCCCCAGATCCCCCTGACCCGCCGCCTGCTCGTCGTTCACAGGCCTGGGGTTGCGTTCGGCGTCGATCAGAGAGGAGAGCCATCGGACCTCCCGCTCGACCGACTCGACGCCGTGACGCTGAAGCTCGCGGGCGTAGGAGTCGACCTCTTTCTGGGTCATGGCAAGCTCGCGTTGCACCCGATCGAGCCGCTCCTGGAGCCGGCTGCGGCGTCCTTCGAGGACGCGAAGCCTGATCTCCATGTCGGTGCGACCGAAGAACGCGAACCTGATGTCGAAGTTGTCGTCCTCCCAAGCCATCGGACCGACCTCGGACATGAGCTGGGTGAACTCACGCTCTCCGGCAGGCGTCAGCTGGTAGACGATCCGCGGCCGCCGGGTCACCGGCGTGACGGACTGCGCCTCCTCTTCGATGAGGTGCTTGCGCAGCATCTTCTTCAGAGCCGGGTAGAGCGAGCCGTACGACAGCACTCGCCCCCAGCCCAGCATCAGGTTGAGCCGCTTGCGCAGCTCGTAGCCATGCATAGGCGACTCGTGCAGCAGCCCAAGGACTGCCAACTCGATCGTCTCTGCGCGACGTGCCATGCGACCTATCGTACCGATATATCTGTGATGGCAAATAGAGACCAAAGTCTTGTCTGTCTACGCCTGAAGAGCCCGCTTCGATGCAACCGTCACCGAACTGTTGACGTCGGGTGACTTGAGGCGCGCTGGGCGTGGATGCGGGAGCGCTAGCGTCGATTGCGTACGCTGATGGCTGCCGTTCACCTACCCGAGGAACCACCCGGGGAAGGTCAGGCAAGCGTCGCGCGTCAGGTTGATGGGATTCCCTCGGGGGGATTCAGCGACGTCGGGGGATTGTCAGTGTCAGCCCGTCCGGTCACGTGCCGGGCAGTCACAGGAGCAGTGCAACACCCGTGAGCGACCCATCCGGCGGCTTTTCTCAAAGGCCCAGCCCCCGCAGTGCCAGTCCCCGTAGATCCAATCTCGGTGGGCAGCAAGGACGACCCCAGGGCGGACCGCGCCCACCGCAGGGTGGTCCGGGCGGTCGTCCGCCGGCACCGCGCCGTCCCCAGGGCGGTCCGCAGGGTTCTCCGCAAGGGCCGTCCTCAGGCGGTCGCCCCCAGCCCCGCGGCCAGCGGCCGATGCCTCCCGGCGGTCCCCGCCCCGGTCAGCGGCAGCCCTACCCGCCGGGCCCCCGTCGTCCCGGCGAGCCGCCGGTCGACCGTCTCGGTCAGCGGCCTGCGCGTCCCGAGCGTGGCGGCGGCGGTCGCGGGCCGCGTGACCCCGACTCCGTAGCCGGCGCGCCGAACGGCCGCTTCGATGACGAGGGGCTGGACAAGAAGGCCCTCGCGGCCCGGATCGGCAAGATCGCGGCGATCTGCGCGCTGGTCATGGCGCTGATCGGCAGCGGTGCGGTGATCATCTCCTACAACATGATCTCGATCCCCAGCGCCAACGCGGCGTTCGAGGCCGAGTCGAGCTTCGTCTACTACGCCGGCGGCAAGAAGGAGGTCGGCCGTTTCCAGGCGGGCGACCAGAACCGTGACGCGCTGAGCGAGGACGAGATGCCCGCGCTCATCAAGGACGCGGCGGTGGCCGCCGAGGACCGCAGCTTCTACGAGAACAACGGCATCGACCTCAAGGGCATCGCCCGCACGCTCTTCACCAACGCCACCACCGGCAGCGCGGGTGGTGCGTCGACGATCACGCAGCAGTACGTCAAGAACCTCTACCTGACCCAGGAGCGCACCTACTCCCGCAAGGTGAAGGAAGCGGTCATCTCGCTGAAGATCAGCCGGCAGAAGTCGAAGGACGAGATTCTCACCGGCTACCTCAACACCGTCTACTTCGGCCGCGGAGCCTACGGTGTCCAGGCCGCGGCGAAGACCTACTTCCGCAAGTCGGCCCAGGACCTCAACATCAAGGAGGCCGCGGCCCTCACCGCGATCCTCAACAACCCGAACGGGTTCGACCCGGAGAAGTCCGGAGCGGACGCGGGAGGCACTGAGCTGCTGGGCCGCTATCAGTACGTCCTCAACGGCATGGCTGAGCTCAAGGCCCAGGGCAAGGCGCTCAGCGACTACGACGAGGCGACCCTCGAGAAGTCCAAGGCGGCGCTGCCCAAGTTCCCCAAGCCGAAGGCCGACAGCCGCCTCGGTGGCCAGAAGGGCCACGCGCTCACCCTGGTGAAGAACGAGCTGAAGTCCCTCAAGGACGAGAACGGCAACCCCCTCTTCACCGAGGAGGAGATCGACAGCAAGGGGCTGAAGGTCACCACCACGCTCAGTGCGAAGGCGATGAAGACGGCGGAGGAGGCTGTCAACGACGTACGTCCGGAGGATAAGAAGGCGTACAACGAGAAGAACGAGAAGAACGCCCTTCACGTTGGGGCCGCAACCGTTGATGTGAAGACCGGAGCCTTGAAGGGCTTCTACGGTGGCCAGGACTACCTCCAGTCCCAGATCAACTGGGCGGCGAACGGTGGCATGGCGGGCTCGACGATGAAGCCGTTCACCTTGGCGGCGGCGCTCGAGGCGGGCTACTCGTTGAAGGACACCTGGACCGGCGAGGGAGGTATGGAGATCCCCGGGACCGAACTGGTCGTCCGTAACTCTGGTCAGTCGGATTCCGACCCGACTGGTCACTCGTATGGAGAGCACGTCACCGGGATCAAGGCTATGGAGGAGTCGATCAACACCTCCTTTGTCGAGATGTCGCAGGCCTTGCCCAACAACCACCGCGACGTCTGGGAGCAGGCCGTCAAGGCAGGTATCCCGCCGATGGAGCAATCGGCTGAGGACGCACCCGCCGATTACCGCTCGATGCCGGCGTACTCGCCCGACATGGATCCGACCGACTACCTCGTCACACTCGGTAAGGCACAGGTCAGCCCGATCAACATGGCCAACGCCTTCGCGACGATCGCCAACGGCGGCGTGCGTAACACGGTGCACATCGTCTCGAAGGTCGTCGACGCTGAAGGGAACGTCGCTTACGAGTGGAACCAACGCGACGGCGAGGAGCGGGCGATGTCCGAGGACGCCGCCGATGACACGTCCTACGCTCTTCAGCAGGTGGTCAAGGACGGCACGGGCAAGTCGGCGGGTGTCATCGCCCAGCCCGCTGCAGGCAAGACGGGCACCGCGACGATGGGTTCTGGCGACGAGTCGTACGTCTCCTCGGCATGGTTCGCCGGCTACACGCCGCAGTTGTCCACCGCCGTGATGTACGTCCGCGGCACCGGTAACGGCCGGTTGGACGGCTGGCTCGACTCTTACTATGGCGCCAGCTACCCGGCCGAGACTTGGGCCGCGATCATGGGCGCTTTGACCGATGACCTGGAACTCGAGGAGTTCCCCGAGCCTGCCTGGATGGACGGCGAAGCCCCTGAGGACGGTCACGATCCGTCGCTTATCGCCACCCCGAAGCCGACCCCGACTCCGTCGGAGGACTGCTCCAAGAAGGACGAGCGCAAGGGCCTGTGCATCCCGATCGAGGAGCCTGAGGAGAGCCAGAGTCCCACGGATGGCGCGACCGACGGTGATCCGGGAGAGGGCACGACTCCTGACCCGTCCGAATCGACCGAGCCCGGGGTCACCGAGACCGCGTGTGACTGGTTCGGGGACTGTGAGTCGTCTTCGCCACCGGCGGATGGCAATAATGGCGGCGGCAATGGCGGCAGCACCGAAGAGGGCACTACGCAGTGACAGAAGGTCCAGTGACCGCCCCCACGGCGGAGGATCCGGTCGTCAGGACCGCTTCCACCGCGGTGGGCGGTCCTCTCGGGGGACTTGCACACGGCCGACGGCGCTGGTTCAGCGCGGTCGGCCTGTTGCTGCTCCTGACCTCGCTCACCTTCGCGATCGGGATGGTGTCGAAGCAGACCTGCTACAACGCCACCTGGACCAACGGCGACACCAGATACACCCACTTCTGCTACTCCGACCTGCCCTATCTCTACGTCGACCGCGGCCTGGCCGAGCACGAGTGGCCGTACTCCTCCGATCCTGAGGTCCGGGCGCGCTACCAGCAGGTGATGGAGTATCCGGTCGGCATCTCCTACTACGCCTGGGCGATGTCCCACGTCACCGACTGGCTGACCGACACCCCCGACGAGGACGAGCGCCATCTCGTGGAGACCTCGAGCTTCTGGGGTCTGCCCGGCATGCACCACGAGATCCGGGTCTTCATCATCGTCAACGTGATCGGCTTCGCGGTCGCGGCGCTGCTCTCCGCCTGGTTCTTGGCACGTACGCACCGCCGACGGCCCTGGGACGCCGCCGCGTTCGCGCTCGCTCCGGTGCTGGCGGCGACCGGGATCATCAACTGGGACATGCTGGCGGTCGTCTTCGTGGCCGGCGCGCTGTGGGCATGGTCGCGCGACCGGCCGCTGCTGACCGGCATCCTCATCGGCCTCGGCTGCGCGACGAAGCTCTACCCGCTCTTCCTGCTCGGCGGGCTCGTGGTGATCTGCATCCGGCGCCGTCGCTACTACGACCTGGCGGTCGCCGCCCTGGCGACGATCCTCGCCTGGGTGCTCGCCAACCTCCCCGCGATGGCCACCGGGCTGGAGGAGTGGAAGGTCTTCTGGAGCTTCAACTCCGAGCGCGGCCCCGACCTCGGCTCGCTGTGGCTCGTGGTCCAGCAGGCCAGCGACGCGGCGATCTCCGCACACACGGTCAACCTCGTCTCCTGGGCCTTCTTCATCGCCTGGTGCAGCGGCGTACTCATCATCGGGCTGACGGCCCGGGAGACACCGCGTCTGGCACAGCTCGGCTTCCTGATCGTGGCCGGGTTCCTGCTGGTCAACAAGGTGTACTCACCGCAGTACGTCCTGTGGCTGCTGCCGCTGGCCGTCCTCGCCGTGCCGCGCTGGCGTGACCAGCTGATCTGGCAGGCCGGTGAGCTCTTCTACTTCGTCGCGGTCTGGTGGTATCTCGCGGACCTGCTGGCCAGCAGCGGCGGAGACCAGCCGGTGTACTGGTTCGCGATCATCGCCCGGGTCGCCGCCGAGATCTATCTGGTCGCGGTCGTGGTCCGAGAGATCTACGAGCCGTGGCGCGATCCCGTCCGATGGACCGACGCCCGCGCGGAGACTCAGGAATCCAGGACGATCTCGTCGAACGAGGTAGCGGTGTAGCGCACCCGCACCTCGAGCTCCTCGCCGACCTCGGGCACGCGCGCGCCCGAGGGAAGCATGAGCATCGACTCCTGCATGTGCGGCGGCTCGGCGAACCAGAGCGCCTTGCCGTCGAGCGTGTACGGGGAGCGCGACTGCCCCATCGCGTCGAGCCCACCGCGGGCGACCGCGAGGGCACGGGAGCGCAGATGGGTGTCGCCCAGCGGCGCCTCGAGCCCGATCCCGTGGGCGGTGCCGCCGGAGGCGACCACCAGGTGGCCGGCGCGCATCGCGGTGCGGCCGCGGTAGCCGTAGGAGTAACCCCGCTCGAGCGGGTGTACGTCCTCGACGGTCGCGGTCACGGTGAGCGCGCCACGGTCACCGAGCCAGAGCGCGGTGCCGACGCGGGGCCGGAAGGTGATGTCGCCGTAGGCCGTACGCAGCTGGGCCAGCTCGTTGGCGCTCAGGTGGGAGACCCACACCGTCTTCGCCTCGGCGCCGACGACGGCGTCCATCTGGGCGCGTACCTCGGCCAGCGATCCGCCGTCGAGGCCGAAGTGCATGGTGATGCCCTCGAAGCGGGCGTGCTCGCGGGCGACGGCGGCGGTCGGCCACAGGTCGCTCGGCGTCATCCCGTGGCGGCGCATCGAGGTGACCAGCTCGAGGATGACCCGGGCGCCGGGCTGGCGCTCCAGCAGCAGCGGCAGGTCCTCGGGGCGGCTGATCGTGTGGATCACCCGGTCGGCGATCTCCGGGTTGATCTCGGGTGAGTAGGGCCGCCATGGGGTGAGGACGTAGATCGATCCGCTGAACCGGGTCGCGACCTCCCACACCTCGTTGTAGGTGCCCACCGCGAGCGTGTCGACGCCGGTGTCGAGGCTGTTGAGCCACTCGGTCTGGTGGGCGAGCTTGCGCAGGGTGAGGCCGTAGCCGTTGCCCTTCGCCACCGGGACCAGGCCGGGAGTCGCCTCGGCGAAGGTCTGGACGTGCTTGCGCCAGCGATCGGCGTCAACGGTCAGTTTCAGCGGCATACGGAGATCAGCGCCTCTTCATGTAGACATCGAAGGCCGTGTAGATCGGCTTGTTCAGCGGCAGGTCCCACTCCCCGGCGTACTCCACCGCCTGGCCACCGGTGCCGACCTTGAACTGGATCAGCCCCACGTGGGAGTCGTCGGTGGAGAGCGTCGGAGTGATGCCGCGCAGGTCGTAGGTGGTCGCACCGGCGGCCATGGCGTCCTGGATCATCGCCCATTGCAGGGCGTTCGAGCCACGTACGTCTCGCTTCTCGGTCGAGGAGGCTCCGTAGGAGTACCAGGCGTGCTGCCCGACGCGGACCATGATGGTGGCGGCGACCAGATCGCCCTCGTGCCGGGCCAGGAAGAGCTTGATGCGCTCCGGATCCTCGGACGACATCGCCCAGAACATGGTGCTGAAGTAGCTCCGCTGCCGGGGCGTGAAGTGGTCGCGGGCGGCGGTGTGGACGTAGAGGTCGTGGAAGGCGCTCAGGTCACCCTCGAAGTCGCCGTCCGCGGGGGCGGTGGGAGAGGTGACGGTGACCTCGACGCCCATCTTGGCGGACTTCTTGATGTTGCGGCGCCAGAGCTGGTTCATTCCCTTGAGGACCTCGTCCTCGGTCTTCGGCGTGCCGTCCTCGTGGGCCAGCGGGATGACGAAGTTGTACTGCGGCTGGCCCGCGCCGAAGCCGTCCTCGGGGGACTGGAGCTTCCAGCCCGCCGCCCTCAGCTGCGAGACGACGCGGGCGCCGGTGGCGTCGCGGTGGGTGGGGGTGAGCTGGTTGAGCCGCTGGACGGTGTCGTCGGCGATGCCGTCCTTGACCTGGTTCGCGTTCCAGGTGGCAGTGGTGACGGGCGGGCCGATGCGGATGCCGAAGGCGCCGTTCTTCTTCAGGTACGCAGCCAGCGGCGCCAGCCACGGCGCGAGATCGCCCGACCAGTCGATGCTCGGACCCTCCGGCAGGTAGGCGAGGGTGAACCGCTCCAGCTTCGGGACCGGCCGGTGCAGCACCAGCGCGGCGCCGACGAGGGCACCGCCCTGCAGGCTGTCGAACCATCCGATCGACTCCGAGCGCCACTCGGTCTTGACCCGGGCCCACGACGGGGTCTGGAGGAAGCTCACGCTGGGTTGCTTCTCGATGAAGGCGAGATGCTCCGCAGCGGTGATGGGGCGCACGGTGAGACTCACCCGCAGAAGGCTACCCGCTCTGGCGGTAGGGCCGAATCCCGGTGGTCGAGCCGGTCGGGACCGCCGCCCGTGAGCGTCTCACCGCCCCAATGTGGGGACAATCGCGCCGCTCCCTAGTGAGTCAGGGCCGTTGAGACGCTATTGTCAACGACCAGATGTATCACGGCTTGGGGCCCGGGCCTCCTTGTAGCCGTGACAGCAACTATGACCACCACGATGACGCGTCCGCGCGCCATCTGGCCCCCCACCGGCTCGCCGCCGATCCGGAGGCCACCGGTCGAGGAGGAGACTGTGACACGGGTACCACGGGGGATCGGTCATGCCGACGCACCTGTGACCGTGTGGTCCCGGGCCACGGCCGACTTCGACCGTTGGCTCAGCGGCGACTCCGCCGCCCTCGACGAGCTGGTCGCGACGATGACGCCCGTCCTGTGGCAGGTCGCGCGCTCCTACCGACTCTCTGCCGAGCAAGCGGAGGACGTCGTCCAGAACACCTGGCTGACCTTCGTACGCAAGCACTCCTCGATCCTCGACACCGCAGCCGTCGGCGCCTGGCTCACGCTGACCACGCGCCGTGAGGCGTGGCGGGTCGCGAAGCGATCCGGGCGGGACGTACCTGTGGAGGACGAGGCGCTCGAGTCCCGCGTCCCGACGCAGCGTTCCGCGGAGTCCCTGGTCGTCGAGGGCGACCGCAACTCCCTCATCTGGGCAGCCGTCGAGGGCTTGCCCGAGCGGTGCCGGCGACTGCTGCGCGTGGTCGCCTTCTCCGACCGGCCGGATTATGCCGGTCTGGCCGAAGAGCTCGACATGCCCATCGGCAGCATCGGCCCCACCCGCGGCCGCTGTCTCGGGAAGCTGCGGGACGCACTGCGCGCTGCGTTCGATGAAGGGGAGGTGTCGTGATGGGTCGCTCGGAGGAGCCCACTCGCGAAGAGCTGTTGGGCCTGGTTCGACAGGCTTATGTTGCTGGTGACCCCGTCCCCGGGGGCCTGATCTCCCGGATGCAGGCGGCCGCCGCAGGCGCCGCCGAGGAGTCCGGTCTCGGGCTCGACCTGGAGCTGATGCTCCTGGTGGAGTCCTCGGGTGCCGAGGCGGCCGGAGTACGCTCCTCCGCCCCTGCCTCCGCCCGCTCTGCCTACACGTTGCGCTTCGCCCAGTCCGGCGTGGATGTCCTGGTGCGTGTCGCATCCGACACCGACACCACCGCCCGCCTCGACGGCTGGGTCGTCCCCGGCTCACCCATGACCGTCCGCGCCGTCCGCGCCGACGATGTCCGTACGCCGATCGTCGCCGTCACCCTCGGAGCCTCGGGTCGCTTCGAGCTCACCTCGTTGCCCGCCGGCCTCATCCGGCTCCGCTTCGAGCCTGCCGACGGCTCTGCTGCTTTTCTGACCCCCACGTTCGAGATCTGACCAGGAGTACCAGTGCATCCCAAGAACGAGCCACGACTGTCGATGGCCTATGGATGGTCTGAAGCACGCCTGCTCGACCCCACCAACGCGATGGCGGTCGACGGCGTCGCTGCCGGTTCCACCGTCTACTCGTCGACCGTCCTGCTGATCTCCAAGTCGGTGGACTTCGATGACACCCTCAAGCGGATCGACAAGGCTGCCAAGGGCCTCGGATGGCGGGCCGAGCCCGAGGACGAAGCCGAGTGCGCCCGCGACCTGAGGTTTGGCGTACGCCGCGTTCGACTGGGCATTCGCCCGGGTAAGGCCGCACAGGCCCCGGATGCTTGGACCGTCCTGCAGATGCTTCGAGCCGACTCGAAGGACGGCACTCGAGGGATCAGTCTGGAGCACGTGCTCGTTCCAGCTCCTGAAACCGGCGCTGACCCGCATAACCGGCCCAACCCTCACAACCGCCCAAATCCTCACAACAGGCCGAACCCTCACAATCGGCCGAATCCGCATAATCGCCCTAACCCTCACAACCGCCCAAACCCCGATGACGGGTACGACCCGTTTGGGACGGGCGGCCGCCAGCCTGTGGCTTACATCGGTTCGCCCCCTGCGCGGCATCGGGATGACGAACTTGATGGCGATCGGCCGGTGGTCGCCATTCTGGATACGGGTTGTGGAGAGCACCCTTGGCTCGATTTCGTCGAGCGCGACGTGCGGCTCGGAGAGCATCACATCGGTTGGCCGGCGAGTGTTCCCAACTCGGAGGTGGATGAAGACCAAGTCGGTCCCCTCGACGGAATGATCGACGACCTAGCTGGCCATGGAACATTCATCAGCGGCCTGGTCCACCAGGCATGCCCAGATGCCGACATCTACTCGTGGCGGATCGTTCCACCCGAGGGGTCAGTTGCCGAGACCGACTGGATTACCGCACTCGCACAGATCGCTGAATTGGTTCATCTATACCGAAAGGGCGACCCGCGCGGGCGCAGGATCGATGTGCTGAGCCTGTCGATCAGCTATTACCACGAGACCCCGTCAGATGCGCTCTTCGATCCGACGTTGTATGAGATCCTCGCGGACCTTTCCGCGAACGGGACGCTGGTTGTCTGCTCCGCAGGCAACGACGCCACGACCCGACCGAGCTTCCCGGCGGCTTTCGGTCCATGGAGCGACGGTTCTGGTCCAATCGCTCAAGATCCTGACGTGCTTCCCATCGTTTCCGTGGGCGCGCTGAACCCGAACGGAACGACTGATGCGCTTTTCAGCAACGCGGGGCCGTGGGTGCGAGCGCATGAGATCGGCGCGAGTGTGTTGAGCACACTGCCTGTAACCTTCGACGGGGGCTACCAGCCTGGTGTCGAGACTGACCACCTCGGTCGAACTCGAGCGTCCCTCGACCCAGACGACTACTCAGGGGGATTCGCCATCTGGAGTGGCACGTCCTTCGCTGCACCTCTGCTTGCGGGGAAGATCGCTCAGTGGCTCCTCGACCATGGGCAGCCAGGCGACGAGGAGCAGGACAAGAAGCGAGCGTGGGCGGCGCTAGAGGCGCTGACCACGCTCAAGCCCCTGGCTTGATGCGGTGATGAGCAGTGCGGAGGAGCTTCATCAGATGGGCGTCGGCGCGTCCGTCTCCGGTGACGTGTCCGAAGCGCAACGCCTGCTCAACAAGGCGCGCGAGCTTGCCGTGGCAGAGGGCAACAACGAAGTGCAAGCTCGTGCGGAGTCGACGCTGGCCTATTTGGCGGCAGATGAGTCCAACTTCGACAAGGCACTGGACCTGCTCGACCGGGCGTTGACCCTCGACGGATTGAAGACGAAGACGTCGGGCGCACTTCTGCAACAAAGGGCGACGCTCTTGCGGCGGGCCGGACGTGCGGCAGAGTCGCTCGCCGTCTTCGGGGAAGCCATCCGGGCGCTGGCTAACCATCCCGGTGACCTGGCTGATGCGTACCTTAACCGTGGCACCGTGCACCTCGACCGTTTTGATCTCAAGGCAGCTGTTGAGGACTTCCGGAAGGCCGCGGACAGTTATCTGGAAACAGGCAACGATCTCGCGGCAGCTCAAGCTGACCACAACCGGGCGTACGCGCTCTTTCTCTCCGGAGATCTGGTCGGCGCGCTGGCGCTGATGGAGTCGTCGTATGCCCTGCAAGCCGCTGCCGGACCGCTGGTGAAGGCGGTGTGTGACGCCGACCGGGCCGAAGTGCTCATGGCGGCGGGGCTGACCCGGCAGGGCGGCGAGATGTTGCGGCAGGCGGCGGAGGCGTACGGATCGAAGGGGCAGCGGCAGCGGCAGGGCGAGGCGGAGTTGGTGCTGGCGTCGCACCTGGTGGCGACAGACCCGGCCGAGGCCGAGCGAGTGGCACGTTCGGCGCTCGGGCGGTTCGAAGAGGCTAAGGCGCCAGGGCTGGCGCTGAGGGCGCGGGCGGTGGCTTTCGAGGCGGCGGTGACCGCCCGCGAGGATCCGAGCGAGGACGGCGAGGCGCTGGCGGGTCCGCTCGAGGAGCAAGGCCTGAATTGGCCCGCGCTCCGCGTGCGTTTGCAGGCCCGGCTCGCGCGCATTCGTTCGGTAGAGAATGCCGGCCTGCCGACGAGACCAGCAAGTGGCAGGGTCATCGGCCCGGTGGCCCCCGAGGCTCCCATCGACATCCGCCTGCTGGAGCGGGAGCTCCGAGCCGAGCTGGCCGTGGCCGCTGGCCGGACCGTAGCCGGACTTCGCGAACTGCGGGCCGGACTCGATGACTTCCATCTGTGGCAGAGCTCGTTCGGCAGCCTCGACCTGCAGACCAACGTCGCTGGACACGGGCGGACCTTGGCCAGGCGCGGCCTGGAGCTGGCCGTCGAGTCGGGCGAGACCGAGGTGCTCTTCGAGTGGTCTGAGCGGTCGCGGATGCTGGCGTCGCGGGTCCAGCCGGTGCGGCCGCCGTCTGATCCTCAGCTCGCCGCCGACCTGGCCGAGTTGCGCGGTGAGGTGTCGCCCGAACGCGAGCACGAGCTGCGTGAGCAGATCCGTCAGCGAGCCTGGCGGGTCAAGGGATCGGGCCAGGTCTCCGACCCGATCTCACTGCCTGACCTGCGTGAACGCATCGGAGGTCATGCGCTCGTCGGTTACGTCGTCGCTGCGGGACGGATCGTCGCGCTCGTCGCGACCGACGACGCGGCCACCCGGATCGACCTCGGCGAGCAGGCTGCGCTCGGGTCGCTCTTGGGTGGCCTGCTGCCGGATCTCGACGTCGCCGCGACCGACCTCCCAGGGCCTTTGGGTGCCGCCGTACGCGGCGATCTGACTGCCCGGCTCCAGCAGCTCTCCGACCTGCTTGTCGCGCCGATCCTGGACCGGATCGGCGATCGGCCGGTCGTGCTGACTCCCTCGGCGGTGCTGGCGGCCGTGCCATGGACGCTCCTGTCGGGCTTCACCGGCCGACCCGTCACGGTGGCCCAGAGCGCCACCGCCTGGCTGAGCCGCGCCGACACCCCGCTGCGCACCCAGGTGGCCGGGTTCGTCGCCGGACCCCGCGTCATGCGCGCCGCCGACGAGGTCGCCCACAGCGCCACCGCCTGGCGCGGCTCGCGCATCCTCACCGGCGCCGACGCGACGGCATCTGCCGTCTCCGCGCTGGCGGCCGAGGTCGACGTGCTCCACCTGGCCGCCCACGGCCACCACTCCGCCGACAACCCGCTCTTCTCCGGCCTCGAGCTCGCCGACGGCACCTGGTACGGCTATGACATCGACGGCCTCGCCGCCGTCCCCGACGTCGTGCTCCTCTCGGCCTGCGAGGTCGGACGCTCGACCATCCGCTGGGGCGAGGAGCTGATCGGCCTGGTCGGAGCCTGGTTGCACGCCGGCGCCCGCGCCGTGATCGCGTCGCCCGCGGTGGTGGCCGATGAGGCGGCGTACGAGGTGTTCAGCCGTCTCCACGGTGCGCTTGCGAAGGGCCTCGCCCCCGCCGAGGCGCTCGCGGAGTCCCTCCCCGCCGTAACCACCGACGCTCCGCCGGCTCCGTTCGTCTGCTTCTCGTAGCGACCTTGACGGTTTGGTGATGGGCGAAGGCCCGGTAAGCCCTCGCCCATCACGTTGGATCTAGTGGGGCTGGTTATGTGGCGCGGCGAACGCGTAGACCGCCAGGGCCGTGGTGACGGCGGTGGTCGCCGCAAGGTAGGCGCGTGCCTTCAGTCCGTTGCTCATTGCTCCTCCTCTCGTGGGGTAGAGGTGAGATCGGCGCGGTTACGCCGATGGCTGGGCGGAACTCTCCGATGTGGAGCCGGTGGCAGAAGAGGCCGAAGCGCTGGGCTGGTAACAGGCGATGACCAGCAGCACCAAGCCAGGGAGGAGGAGTAGGTCGCCGAGGCTGATGACCTTCATCAGGACGGGGATGGGGATGAGGTCAGCGAGCGGAATCCACAGCGGTGACACGTCGTCCAGGCGGATGTAACCGGGCGCGTCGGTCGCCAGCTCGGCGCTGGAATAGCCGGCGATGCGTGCCCCTTGGAGGCTGTACGGCATCGCTCCGAGGGCCGCGATCGGTATCGAGTTCGACGCGGTCCCAAGCGGGATGAGTGACAGCGCCCATCGGCCTGAGCGCCGAGACCAGAGCGAGCGATTCAGCCAACAGAACGCAATTGCGATGACCAGGGCGAGGCCGGCATACGCCCGCCGTTCCACACGCTCGTCGACCTGATCCGGCCACAGGCCTTCCACGTGCATGAACTGCAGGGCGGCGGCCAGGACGATCAGCCACTTCCCGCGAAGTCGTGTCAGGGACAGTGCGACGTTCGGGCGGGCGACGATGATGAGGCCGATCAGGGCGGGCAACACCATCAGGGTGAGCATTCCTGGGCCTGGCATGCGCAGCAACGTAGCAGCGCGGGAGTGGCGCCGGGAGGGGATTTACACAGCCTTCACCGCTGGAAGCAGGCGGGGAAGAAAATCTCGAAGTCGGTGTATCAGGGGGCCGGCGGCGAACTCCTTGGGACTGTCCGGACCGAGATTCGGGGGAATTCGGTTCGGACGCTGGCGCCGCCGCCTTGGGGGAGGCAGGCGGTTTCGGGGCCACAACGTGGGTTGGGCAAGAGGGGGATGCCCAACCCACGAGTGGCCAAGACATGGGCCGGGCGGGGCGGTGAGGGGATTGACTGCCCCGCCCGGCAACCTTCGATTCTTCCGCGCCGACGCGGCTACGGCAATGGTTCCGCCGCCGCAGAACTGAAATGTGTTCTAGGCGGAACGGTCGAGGCGGCCGAGGCGCTTGCCGAGTGCGGGAGTGACCCGGTCGACCCAGGTCGCGGTGATGTGGGAGTCGTCGTAGTAGGTCACGACGTCACCGACGACGAGCGGGCAGCGCTCGGTGCAGACCAGGTCGACGATGTCGACGTACGCGGCCTCGGTGCCCTCGAGCGCCTCCTGGGTCACCTCGTTGGAGTCGACCTCGGTGCCGTCGGGCTTCACGACGCAGTCCTCGAGGAGGTTGCGGGCGTCGGAGAGACACTCGCCGGGGTCGCTGTCGACGGCGGGGACATCGGCGAAGACGCGTACGTCCGGGGTGACCTTCTCGAAGGCGCTGACACCGTGGCGTACGCCTTCGCGCCACTGCTCCTCGGTCGAGACGCCGTCGCGCTCCTCCATGTCGAGCATGCCGCGGGCGCCGACGACGATCGTGTCCGGATCGAGCTCGGCGATCTGCTCGTTGGTCCACGACCGGAAGTCCTCGCACTCCTCGACGGTCATCTTCGAGGACTTCTGCTTGACGCCGTACGCAGCGCAACCGAGCTTCACGAACGGGACCAGCTTCACGTGCTGGCGCTCGGCGAGGGTGTCGAGGGCCGGCAGCCACATCCCGATGTGGGAGTCGCCGACCACCGCGACGGTGCGCTCTGCCTTGCCGTCGCCGTAGACGCAGTCGCCGTCGAGCTTGGTCTCGCCGTAGCCGGCGTAGCAGTAGCCGCCGCGCTCGGCCCACGAGTCGGTGGCGTCGAACTCGACCTCCGGCGGCAGTGGTGCGCCCTCCTCGGCGGCCTTGACCGTCTTCTTCAGCACGCCGGTGACCGGCTTGTCGTCGGTCTCGAGGACGTCGGGGTTCTCCTTGAACCACTCCTTGGCGTTGGCCTTGGCGACGTCGACCTGGTAGCCGGCGTACGCCTGCGAGCTCGTGCCCGCGACCAGGGCGAGAGCGGCGGCGGCGGGCCAGAGCGCGAGCGCGCGGCGGCCCTTGGTGAGATGCGGGATCTTGTGGCGCTGGAACGGCATCTCGATCCAGTGGTAGCTCGCCGCGGAGGCGGCCAGGATGAGCGCCAGCATGATGAGCAGCTGGCGGACGCCGCCGCCGGGGATGGCCTCGGGGGCGAGGATCAGGATCGGCCAGTGCCACAGGTAGAGGCTGAACGAGATGTCACCCAGGTAGCGCAGCGGCTGCTTCGAGAGCAGCCAGCCGGTCGGGGTGGCGGGGCCGGCGACCAGGAGTGCGACCGTGGCGAGCACCGGGACCAGGGCGTGCCAGCCCGGGAAGTGCGTCGCCTCGCTGAAGCTGGTCGTGGCGTAGACGAGGGTGCCGACACCGGCGATGCCGAGGGCGGCTGCGTACGGCTTCTTGATCCGGGTCAGTCGTCCGGCGACGCAGGCGAGCAGCGCGCCGGCGGCGAGCTCGAACGCCCGCGCCGGGGTGGAGAAGTAGGCCGTGGTCGGGTCGGCAGCGGTGGCGTGCAGCGACCAGGCGAGGCTGACCACCGCCACGAGCGCTGCGAGCGCGGTGATCGCGCGGCGGCGGTGGTGCTTCGGGATCCAGAGGGCGACTGCGAGCACCAGCAGCGGCCAGACGACGTAGAACTGCTCCTCGACCGAGAGCGACCAGTAGTGCTGGAACGGCGAGGGCGCGGCGTTGTTGAAGTAGTCGACCGCCTCCTTCGCGAAGTGCACGTTCGCCAGGAAGACCGCCGCCCAGCCTGCGTCGCCCGCGATCTGGTCGGTGCGCGTCTGGGGCAGGACGATCGCGCTGTAGGTGAGTACGACCAGCATCGTCGCGGTCGCCGCCGGCAGGATGCGGCGGGCGCGGCGAGCGTAGAACTGACTGATGCTGACTCTGCCGCTGCGGTCGGTCTCACGCAGCAGCAGAGTGGTGATCAGGAACCCGGAGAGGACGAAGAAGACGTCGACTCCGACGAACCCTCCCTCGAATCCTGAGAGCCCCGCGTGTCCTGCGATCACTAGACCGACAGCGACGGCACGGAGACCTTGAACATCGGCGCGCCAATTCGAACCCATTCGATCAACAATAAGTCAATGGCCCGGTTGGGTCATAGCCGACGGTCCCGCTGGGTGGTCTGATTCTCAGCCGATTCTTCACCTTTGGCGAGCGAGACCGCGGCTGTGGCGAACGAATCTTCGGTTGTGGTGGACGAATGTGCAGTTTCGTCCGTCAGAACTCACGTCTCGGCTGACAGAAGTGAAGATTCGGTGAGAATCGGTCAGAGTCGCTCGCGGAGCCAGGCGAAGTCGCTGGTGTGCTCCGCTGCACCGCCCGGGGTCTCGCAGATCACCGGGGCCCCGGCGTCGCGGACCACGCCGGCGAGGAGGTCGGGGTCGATGCGGCCGGCCCCGAAGTTGGCGTGGCGGTCGGCGCCCGAGTCGAACTCGTCGCGGGAGTCGTTGCAGTGGACCAGGTCGATCCGGCCGGTGATCTTGAGGACGTCCTCGACCACGGTCTCGAGCGGGTTGCCGCCGGCATGGGCGTGGCAGGTGTCGAGGCAGAAGCCGACGTTCTCCGCGCCTTCGGCGGTGGAGATGGCCTCCCAGACGCCGGCGATCCGGTCGAGGTAGCGCGCCATCGCGTTGTCGCCGCCCGCGGTGTTCTCGATCAGGAGGGGGACCTTGATGTCGGTCGCCTCGATCGCCTTGCGCCAGTTGTCGAAGCCCTTCGCCGGGTCGTCGTCCTTGTTGACGTGGCCGCCGTGGACGATCAGGCCCTTGGCGCCGACCTCGGCCGCGGTGTCCATGTGCTGCTGGAGGAGCTTGCGGCTCGGGATCCGGATCCGGTTGTTCGTCGTGGCGACGTTGATGATGTAGGGCGCGTGGACGTAGAGATCGACACCCTGCTCCTCCGCGCGCGCCTTGAGGGCGGCCGCGCCGTCCGCGTACGTCACCACCGGGCCCTTGTAGGACTGCGGATCGCCCAGGAAGAACTGCACCAGGCTCGCGCCGCGCGCGGTCGCCTCGGCAACGGGGTCGGTCTGGTCTACGTGGGCACCGATCGCAACAGCCATGGGTCCAGTCTAGGGCGCGGCGCCGACATATGTTGGCTTGACTTCATACCTTACGGGGGTATGGTAGGCCGCATGGACGAGCACACCGGGCCCGAAGGCCACGCGGATCACGGATACCTCCACAACAAGAACAAGGAGGCCTATCTCAAGCGCCTCAAGCGCATCGAAGGTCAGGTGCGCGGGCTGCAGCGGATGGTCGAGGACGAGGCGTACTGCATCGACATCCTCACCCAGGTCTCCGCCTCGACCAAGGCGCTCCAGGCCGTCGCCCTCGGGTTGCTCGACGAGCACCTCGGTCACTGCGTCGCCGGCGCGGTCCAGAACGGTGGCGCCGAGGCCGACGAGAAGCTCGCCGAGGCCTCTGCCGCCATCGCTCGCCTCGTCCGGTCCTGATTGTCAACAATCCAACAACCCAGAGAGATTCTCATGAGCACCCAGAACTTCACTGTCGTCGGTATGACCTGCGGACACTGCGCCTCCTCCGTCACCGAAGAGGTCACCGGGATCGCCGGTGTGAGCAACGTCGACGTCGACCTGGCCTCGGGCAACGTCACCGTCACCGCCGCTGAGCCGATCTCGGACGACGCGATTCGCGCGGCCGTCGAGGAGGCCGGCTACTCGCTGGCCTGATCATGATGACCCCCACCGCCGCGAATCCGACCGAGCAACAGCTCGAGATCGAGGGCATGACCTGCGCGAGCTGCGTGCGCCGTGTCACCAAGGCCATCAGCCGTGTCGAGGGTGTCGAGGACGCCAACGTCAACCTCGCCACCGAGACCGCCCTCGTTCACTTCGACCCCACCCGCACCGACCTCGCCGAGATCAGCGCCGCCATCGAGAAGGCGGGCTATCAGGCCGTCCTGAGATCGTCGACTGTCGACAATCCGCAGGAGCCGCACATCGACGAGGCGGCGACGTCTGAGTCGGGTCGGGACGTACGCCGCGCGGAAGAGCTCGTCCAGCTCAAGCGGCGGTGGGTCACGGCCCTGGCGGTGGGGCTCGGCCTGATGGCCTTGATGTACGTCCCGCTCCCCGTCGACGCCATGGAGCCGGTGATGTCGATCGTGCTCGTGGTCGCCGCGATCACCCAGTGGTGGGCGGGTCGGGACATCTACGTCGCGGCGGCTCGAGGCGCACGCCACGGGACGGTCGACATGAACACCCTGGTCACGCTCGGCACCGGCATCGCCTTCGCCTACAGCGCCTTCGTGACCCTGTGGATGGGGCAGGCCGAGGCGTGGGGCCTGCCGCTCCACCTCTACTTCGAGACCGCCCTGGTCATCGTCGCGCTGGTGCTGATGGGCCGCTGGCTCGAGGCCCGGGCGAAGTCGCGTACGGCCGACGCGGTCAAGGCTCTCGTCGGCCTCATGCCGGAGACGGCCACGGTGGTCCGCAACGGCCGTGACGTCACGGTCCCGGTCGCGAACCTGCAGGTCAACGACCGGATTCGCGTACGCGCCGGGGAGAAGGTCCCGGTCGACGGCCGCATCGTCGCCGGATCGTCCTACGTCGACGAGTCCATGCTCACCGGCGAGAGCGACCCGGTGCGGAAGGCCGAGGGCGACATCGTCATCGGCGCGACGATCAACCAGACCGGCTCGTTCGAGATCGAGGCGACCGCGGTCGGCTCCGAGACCACGCTGGCGCAGATCATCGCCATGGTCGAGTCTGCCCAGGGCTCCGGCACCAAGCTGCAGCGGCTGGCCGACCGGGTCTCGGCGGTGTTCGTGCCCGCCGTCCTCGTCGTGGCAGCGCTGACCTTCATCGGGTGGCTGGTCCTCGGCCCCGACGCCGAGCGTCTGACCAGCGCCGTCACCGCGGCCATCGCGGTCCTCATCATCGCCTGCCCCTGCGCCCTCGGCCTGGCCACGCCGGCCGCCGTCATGGTCGGCGCCGGCCGCGCCGCCGAGCTCGGCGTACTCGTCGGCTCCGGCGAGACCCTGGAGCGCGCCCGCTCCGTCACCGCCATCGTCTTCGACAAGACCGGCACGATCACCCACGGCAAGCCCGAGGTCTCCGAGATCGTCCCTGCCCCTGGCTGGACCCGCGACGAGCTGGTCCGGATCGCCGCCGCCGCCGAGACCGGCAGCGACCACCCCCTCGCCACCGCACTCCGAGCCCGTGCCGAGGCCTCGGCCGACACCGGGCACGCGGAGGTCTCGGCGTTCGAGGCCCACCCGGGGCGCGGGATCAGCGCGTACGTCGACGGGCGCCGGGTCGTCGTCGGCAACTCGGCGATGCTGGCCGAGGACGGCATCGACGCCGCCGACAACGGCTCCGTCCTGGTCGCGGTCGATGGCACGTACGCCGGGTCGATCCGGGTCGCGGACCAGGTCCGCGACGAGGCCAAGGAGACCGTGCGCCTGCTCGAGGAGTCGGGCGTCGAGGTGCACATCCTCAGCGGCGACGCGGCCGCGACGGTGGCGAAGGTGGCCGACGAGGTCGGCGTACGTCACGCCGCCGGCGGCCTGCTGCCCGAGCAGAAGCTCGCCCGGATCCAGCAGCTCCAGGACGAGGGCAAGGTCGTCGCGATGGTCGGCGACGGGATCAACGACGCCCCGGCGCTGGCCCAGGCCGACGTCGGGATCGCGATCGGCACCGGCACCGACGTCGCCCTGGCAGCCTCCGACATCACCCTCGTGGGCGGCGACCTCCGCGGCGTGGTGACCGCGCTGGCGCTCTCCCGGCGTACCGTCGCGACGATCAAGCAGGGCTTGTTCTGGGCGTTCGCCTACAACGTGCTCCTCATCCCCGTCGCCGCGCTCGCCCTTCTCGACCCGGTCCTCGCCGGCGCCGCGATGGCGATGAGCTCGGTCAGCGTCGTCACCAACGCGCTGCGCCTGCGCGGCTTCCGCCGCCCCGAGACCCCCGAGGCGTACGCCGGCCGGGGCTTCGTCACCCGCGTCCGCGACGGCGGGTACCTCCTGGTCACGGCCGTGATCGCGATCTCGATCGGGGCCGGCCTGACCTACTTGAGCCGCACCGAGCCCGCTCAGCGCGGGATGAACGGCATCCTGGAATGGGCGCAGGGGATGAGCCCGATGCGTCCGTCGATGACGGAGATGCACGAGGTCGACATCGCCCCCGTCGCCTCCGAGGAGTCGGGCATCGACGTCGCGATCACGCAACGTGAGGGTGGGCTCCGGTTCCTCGTCACGGACGCCGCGACCGGCGACCCGGTCACCGACCTCGGCCGCACCCACCAGGCCTGGATGCACGTGATCGTGACCAGCCAGGACCTCTCCTGGTTCCGCCACCTCCACGCCGAGCCGACCGGCCGGCCGGGCGAGCTCGAGACCGACGTGACCTTCCCTGCCGGAGGCACCTACCGCGTCGACACGGAGTTCCGGCGCCGGGCCGACATGGCCGATGTGCTCGACCGGCAGCAGCTCACCGTCGAGGGTACGCAGCCCCCGGCCGTCCCGCTGGAGGCGAGCCCGAGATCGTCGACTGTCGACAATCTGACCGTCACGCTCGAGGGCACGCCGGTCGCCGACCAGCAGAGCGACCTGCACTTTCGCTTCGAGGACAGCACCGGGAAGGTTGTCGACGATCTACAGCCCTACCTCGGGGCGGCCGGCCACGTCGTGGTCATGAGCGCGGACGGCGAGACGTTCGTGCACGGCCACGCCGAAGGCGACGAGCTGGCGGTCCCCGGTGCCTCGTTCGGGCCCGAGCTCGGGCTGCACCTGGACGTACCGAAGGCTGGTCTCTACCGCCTCTGGGCCCAGTTCCGGCTCGGCGACGGAGAGGTGATCACGGTGCCGTTCACGGTCGAGGCCGTGGATTCGGCCACGGAAACCGCTGGTTGATACCCTGACTCGTCCCTCTCCACAGATGGAGATGGGACATCGCATCAGCCCTCCTGCCATGGAGAGACCATGGCCGCCGAGTCCGTAGGAGGTGGAGAACGCTATGCGCGCCTATGAAGTAATGGTGATCCTCGAGCCCAGCCTCGATGAGCGCACCGTCGCCCCGACCCTTGACAAGTTCCTGAAGGTCGTCACCACTGATGGTGGCACCGTCGAGAACGTTGACGTCTGGGGACGCCGTCGTCTGGCCTATGAGGTCAACAAGAACGCCGAGGGCATCTACGCCGTCGTCAACCTGACCGCCGAGCCCAAGACCGTTCTGGAGCTCGACCGCCAGCTTGGCCTCAACGAGCAGATCCTGCGTACGAAGGTCATCCGTCCGTCCAAGTGACGCGGATGTCACCGTCGGTAATTGTCGGTGCGGGGTCCTATGTTTGGGCCCATACGGGAAATAGCTCCTGAACCGACACCGACACCCAGATCAGACTCAAGGGAGATCTCATGGCAGGCGACACCGTCATCACCGTGATCGGCAACCTCACCGACGACCCGGAGCTTCGCTTCACGCCGTCCGGTGCAGCCGTTGCCAACTTCACGATTGCTTCGACGCCCAGCAGCTTCAACCGTCAGACCAACGCGTGGGAGGACGGGGAGACCCTCTTCCTGCGCTGCTCGATCTGGCGCCAGGCTGCTGAGAACGTCGCCGAGTCCCTGCAGCGCGGCATGCGTGTCGTCGCTCAGGGTCGCCTGAAGTCGAGGTCCTACGAGACGCGTGAGGGCGAGAAGCGCACTGTCTTCGAGCTCGAGTGCGACGAGATCGGTCCCTCGCTCCGCTACGCGACCGCCAAGGTCACCAAGGCCAGCCGCCAGTCCGGCGGCCAGGGTGGCGGCGGCGGTTACAACCAGGGTGGCGGCGGTGGCTACAACCAGGGTGGTGGCTACGGCGGCCCCCAGGGCGGTGGCCAGCAGGCTCCGGCCGGTGGCAACGACCCGTGGGCCTCGCCGGCTCCGCAGCAGCCCGCCAACGCGGGCGGCGGCGCGCCGGCCAACGACCCGTGGGCGACCCCGGGCGTGGGCAACGACGAGCCTCCCTTCTGATCAACAGATCCACATTCCGAATCCCTCAACCATTCCGGCGCTCGCCGGGCTTCTAGAAAGGAAGCACCACAATGGCCAAGGCAGTGATTCGCAAGCCTAAGAAGAAGGTTTGCCAGTTCTGCAAGGAGAAGGCGACCGGTGTCGACTACAAGGACGCCACCCTCCTCCGTAAGTTCATCTCCGACCGCGGCAAGATCCGTGCCCGTCGCGTGACCGGCAACTGCGTCCAGCACCAGCGCGACGTGGCCATCGCCGTCAAGAACGCGCGCGAGGTTGCTCTGCTGCCCTACACCTCCACCGGTCGCTGAGGAGGATCGACATGGCTACCAAGATCATCCTTCAGCAGGAGGTCACCGGGCTGGGTTCCGCCGGTGACGTCGTCGAGGTCAAGGACGGCTACGCCCGCAACTACCTGATCCCGCGTGGCGACGCCATCCGTTGGAGCCGCGGCGCCGAGTCGCAGGCCGACTCGATCAAGGCTGCTCGCTCGGCTCGCTCCGTGCGCGACGAGGCTCACGCCGCCGAGATCAAGGGCAAGCTCGAGGCCAACACGGTCAACGTGAAGGTCCGCGCCGGCAAGGACGGCCGCCTCTACGGCGCCGTCACCGCCGCCGACATCGCCTCCGCGGTCTCCGAGACCACCGGCGAGTCGATCGACAAGCGCACCATCGCGCTGGGCAACCCGATCAAGGCGCTCGGTGCTCACGAGGTCTCCGTCAAGCTCCACGACGAGGTGTCCGCCAAGCTGGCCCTCAACGTGGTCCCCGCTTGATCTAGGGATTCACCCAGGCCCGCCTCCTCCGGGAGGCGGGCCTGTTCGTTTTCGCCGAGAAGTCAGGTACGTCGGCCGAGCCGTCACTCAGGTCGTTCGACCGGGCACCTGAATGCCATCTCGGCCGACGCGAATGACGCCTCGGGTCAGAACTTGTTGGCGATGTCGGTCAGCTTCGCGACGTACGCCGGCCAGTCGTACTCCGGCGGGATGTTGTCTCCCGCCTTGCGCCAGCCGACGGCACCGTCGGCCTCTTCACGAAGGATGTCGGCCTGTCCGCCGTGACCGGCGAGATCGGCGAAGAGGTGGACCATCATCTGGTGCAGGGTGACCTCCTCGCCGCCCCAGTGCGGTACGTGGCCGACCGCGTCGATCGGGAGCGCGTCGATCGTCTCGTTGCCGTGGGCGATGACGCGGCGGTAGAGATCGATGATCTCCGCGGCCGTCTCCTCTTCGGTGGCGTACCAGTCTGCCTGCGGATCGATGTCGAACTGCTCGGCCGAGATCAGTTGCTCCGGATGCGGGAACGGACGGTCGAAGGTCGCCCCGAGGTAGACGGCCTCGACCCCGATGACGTGCTTGATGATGCCGAGCAGGTTGGTGCCGGTCGGCGTACGCGGCAGCCGCGCCTCCCGCTCCGAGAGGCCCTCGACCTTGGAGATCAGCGCCTCGCGGCGGGCATCGATGTACGTCTTCAGGGTGCTCTTCGGATCGGCGGGCATGTCCTGACCTTGACGCCAACCCGGGCGCAGCGCAACCGAGTATGTGGGTGAGGCTCAGGCGCCGGTGACCAGCCAGCGGTCGCTGCGGGCACGGAGCGTCAGCACCACGAAGCGCGCGCCCATGAAGCCGACCGCGAAGGTGATCCACACCCACACCAGCCCACCGCCGAGGGCGACGGCCAGCGCGACGAGCGGGACATACGCCACAAGGGTCCAGACCCCACCCCAGGCCAGATAGCGCCCGTCGCCGGCGCCGATGAGCACCCCGTCGAGGACGAAGACGACGCCCGCGATCGGCTGCGCGATCGCCGCCACGATCACCACCGGCACCAACAGCTCGCGCACCGCCTGGTCCTCGGTGAAGAGTGCGCCGAGGAACGGAGAGAGAGCAGCCAGGAGCACGCCGGCCACGACGCCGATCACAACGCCCCACCACACCATCCGGGCCGTGATGGCTCGCGTCTCCCGGGTGTCGCCTGCCCCGAGCGACCGCCCGGTCAGCGCCTGGGCGGCGATCGCGATCGCATCGAGCACGAACGCCAGGAACGTCCACAGAGTGAAGGCGATCTGGTGGGTCGCCAGGGCGACGGCCTGGTCGCCGACGGCGAGGTGGGTGACGGCGTACGTCGTGACCAACAGCGCGATCCGCAGCGTCAGCGTGCGAACCACGAGCGCTACGCCGGCCCGCGCGGAGGCCCGGATCCCGGGCGCATCCGGGTGCAGCGGTACGCCTTGGCCGCGGGCGGCCCGCACCACGACGTACGTCAGCATCCCGGCCGCCAGCACCTGCGCGATCACCGAGCCGATCGCCGAGCCGGCGATGCCGAGCCCGGCGCCGTAGACGAGGGCGAGGTTGAGCACGATATTGAGTACGTTGGCAACGACCGCCGCGACCAGCGGGGTCTTGGTGTCCTGCAGTCCGCGGAGCACGCCGGTGGCCGCGAGCATCATCAGCAGCGGTGTCACCCCGAGGACGGCGATCCGGAGGTAGGTGGTCGCGGGGCCGACCACCTCGTCGCCTGCGCCGACCGCCCGGCTGAGCGGCTCGGCCAGAACCATCACCGGGATCGTGACGACGACCCCGATGATCACCGCGAGCCAGATCCCGTCGATGCCCTGTCGAAGCGCGCCGGCGGTGTCGCCGGCGCCGATGCGGCGGGCGACCGATGCTGTGGTGCCGTACGCGAGGAAGACGCAGAGCCCGACGATCGTCTGGAGCACGACGCCCGCGACACCGAGGCCGGCGAGCTCGCGGGTGCCGAGATGACCGACGATCGCGGAGTCCGCCAGCAGGAAGAGCGGCTCGGCGACGAGGGCCAGAAAGGCGGGGATCGCGAGCCGCCAGATCTCCTTGTCGAGGCCCCGGCGGTCGGTCTTCGAGTAGCTCTTCGCATCCGCCCGGCTCGTCACGGTCTCAAGGTTAGACACCGTCGGCGCGAGGCGTTGTTCAGGGCAGGTGGAAAACCTGTGGAAAACATCGTTGCGGCGCTATGTCGACAAAACGCCCAAGGGCGCACGACGATCTCGGCGATGAACCCCGATGGGCTGCCGACTTTCTTTCGTCCACAGCCTATGGACAACAAAGCCCCAGGTCAGAGCGGCTTTACCAATCGGATGAGCCTAGTTATGCACAGGCAGTTCCCCAGGCTGTTCACATTGACCAGGGTGTCGTCCACCGCTATCCCCCGGTTATCCCCAGGGCCTGTGGATAACCTGCTGTCGCCGATGTGGGATGCGACGTAGTCTCACGGAGACTTGAGGGTGTCGTCGAGGGTCGGCCCAGGACTGCGCGAGCAGAACTGTCGGTGCCCACCCGTAGCGTGGAACCGAATCGACCGAGATCACGCCGCGACGATCCGCAGACCACGGAGGGGCAAGGGAATGAGCGTCACTGAGACCGGCTCGATGGGCGGTCCGGGCGACTTCCCGGAGCCGCCGTTCGAGGAGTGGGGCGACGGCCCCGCGGCGTACGAACCGGGCAACGCCCCGCGCGCGGTCAACGACCGCACGCCACCGCAGGACATGGCTGCCGAGCAGGCCGTCCTCGGTTCGATGCTGATCTCGAAGGATGCCATCGCCGACGTCTCCGAGACGCTGCGCGGCACCGACTTCTACCGCCCGACGCACGAGACCATCTACGACGCGATCATCGATCTCTACGGTCGTGGTGAGCCCGCCGACATGGTCACCGTCGCCGACGAGCTGCGCCGCAAGGGTGAGCTGGAGCGCATCGGTGGCGCTCCTTACCTGCACACGCTCGCCTCGAACGTCCCGATCGCCGCCAACGCCGGTTACTACGGCGAGATCGTCCGCGAGAAGTCGGTCCTGCGCCGCCTGGTCGAGGCCGGCACCAAGATCGTGCAGATCGGCTACGCCGGCGAGGGCGAGGTCGACAACATCGTCGACGAGGCCCAGGCCGAGGTCTTCAAGCTCACCGACAAGCGCTCCGGTGAGGACTACTCCCCGCTCGCCGACATCATGGATGGCGTCCTCGACGAGATCGAGGCCATCTCCAACCGCGAGGCCGGCCTCTACGGCGTACCCACCGGCTTCGCCGACTTCGACGAGCTCACCAACGGCTTCCACTCCGGCCAGATGATCATCGTCGCTGCCCGACCCGCGATGGGTAAGTCGACCCTGGCTCTCGACTTCTGTCGTGCGGCCTCGATCCACAACAACCTGACCAGCGTCTTCTTCAGCCTGGAGATGAGCCGCTCCGAGATCACCATGCGTCTCCTGAGCGCCGAGGCCAAGGTGCCGCTCAACCACATCCGCAACGGCAACATGTCCGACGACGACTGGAACAAGCTGGCCCGCAAGATGGGCGAGGTCTCCAGCGCGCCGATGTTCATCGACGACAGCCCCAACATGACGATGATGGAGATCCGCTCCAAGGCCCGAAGGCTCAAGCAGCGCCACGATCTCCGGCTCATCGTCATCGACTACCTCCAGCTGATGAGCTCCGGCAAGAAGGTCGAGTCCCGTCAGCTCGAGGTCTCCGAGTTCTCCCGTCAGATCAAGCTGCTGGCCAAGGAGCTCGAGGTCCCGATCATCGCGCTGTCCCAGCTCAACCGTGGTTCCGAGCAGCGCGCCGACAAGCGCCCGGCCGTCTCCGACCTCCGTGAGTCGGGATCGCTGGAGCAGGACGCCGACATGGTCGTCCTCCTCCACCGCGACGACGTCTACGAGAAGGAGTCGACCCGCCCCGGCGAGGCCGACGTGATCATCGCCAAGCACCGCAACGGCCCCACCCGCGACCTCGTCGTCGCCTTCCAGGGCCATTACAGCCGCTTCGTCGACATGGCCCACTGACGAGGACCTGCACGTGTACGTCCTCGACCCGAGCGGTGCACCGACGGACCCGCCCGAGGTCGCCGCGTCCGCGAGCCTCGGCCGGATCGGGCCGCTCCCGGTACGGCTGGACACCGTCGCCACTGGCGAGCGCCTGGGGCGTATCGATGTGCCCGTCTCAGGGACCTGGAAGCTCGCCGTCACCGTTCGGACATCCGACATCGACGAGTTGACCAGGACGACCGACGTCCCTATCCGCTGAGAGTCTGCGGAGCGAGCGAAGCTGCGAGATCGCGGTGTCCGATGAGCTCGAACCACGCGATGGGAATGACGGCCGCTATCGCGATCACCGCCAGGCCCACGGCGATGGAGACGCCCGCCGCGATCAGGACGACCGCCAGGCTGGTCACCGCAGCGGTGCCGATGATCAGGGCGAGGTGACGTCGGTTGCCGACCCTGACCAGGGTCTTCCACTGGGCGTAGAGCATCCAGACGAAGGTCACGAATGGGACCGCGACCGTCAGGACCGTGGGCACGGGCCCGATCTGGGAATCGTGCTCGAGGTGGAGAGCAGCCACGTGCAAGCCGGCACCGACGGCCACGATCGCGCCCACGATGATGTGGTGTCCGTAGGACCAGAAGAACACCCGCTCCCGGTGGACTCGCAGGACGAGCGCTGACGGGACGGTGAAGTACATCCACCACATCGCGAGCGCGAGCCCGATCCCCGCGGTCGCGGTCACGGCCGCATCGATGCTCCAGCCCGCGGGACCGTGCACTGTTGCCGACACCGCGGCGACGGTGCCGAAGACGACCTCGCCGAGGGCGACGATGACCAGGAGGCCGTAGCGCTCCGCAACGTGGTCGGCGTTCCAGGGAGTCCCGCCCTTCCCGCGCTGCGCGATCACCGGCCCGACCGTCTCGATCGCCAGCAGCGCCACTCCGATGACTGCCGCAGCGGGGAGCGGAAGGGCGGCCGCCACGAGCAACGTCCATCCGGCCTGGGCGATGGCGATGGTCCAGAAGTACGTCATCAGCGCCGGCCGTCGTGCCGGGTCGCTGTGCGCCGCCCGCAACCATTGGACGGCCATCGGCACGCGCATGACGACGTAACCGCCGACCACGATGCCGTAGCCGCCGTTCTCGGCCCCGGCGAGCGAGGCGAACATCTCGGGCAACCCGAGCGCGACGATGCCGACGCCGACCATCTGCACCATGGTGGTGAACCGGCAGATCCAGTCGTCCTCGTCGTACGCCGATGCGAACCAGGTGTAGCTGCCCCAGGCCCACGAGATCAGGACGACCCCGAGGCTGAATCCGACGACCCCGGCGACTGGCCGGCCCGCCGCGACGTGGTGCGCCAGCTCGTCAGCCGCTTGTCCGAAGGCGACGATGAACACCAGGTCGTACAGCAGCTCCAGCGGGGTGGCCGATCGGTGCTGCTCGGCCGGCGAGCGACCCACCAGACTGCGGCGGCGGTGCGCGAGCGCGGTGGCCATCAGCTCGTGGGCCTCGGGTCGCGGAGTACGCGCGAGAGCCAGTCGGTTCGGGCGGCGCGTGCTGTCTGCGATACCTGGGCCTGGGGGAAGAGCGCATCGAAACCATGGAAGCCGCCGGCCCAGACGTGGAGCTCGGCCTGCCCGCCCGCTGCCCAGATACGGGACGCGTACGCGACATTCTCATCGCGGAAGACCTCGGCACTGCCGGCGTCGACATAGGTGGTCGGCAGCCCGGCGAGATCCTCGGCGAGCGCAGGGGAGACGTAGCCGGGCACCCCGCCATCGCCACGATCGGCAAGGTCGCCGAGGACCGATCGCCAGCCGAACTCGTTCGCCTCGCGGGACCAGACACCGGGACCCGTGAACTGACGGCTGGACTCCGTCGTGTTGCGATGGTCGAGCATCGGGCAGATCAGGACCTGAGCTGCGATCGCCGGGCCTTGTCGATCGCGCGCGAGCAGGGTGGTGCCGGCCGCGAGCCCGCCGCCGGCGCTCGTACCGGCGACGATGATCCGAGCCGGATCGATGTCGAGCTCGTCCGCGTGCGAGGCCACCCAGCTGAGTCCGGCATAGCAGTCCTCGACGAGCGTCGCTCCCGATGCCTCGGGCGCGAGGCGGTAGTCGACCGACACCACGGTGGCGCCGAACCTCCGGAGCCAGTCGAGCGGGATGTCGACCTGGGAGAAGCGGTCACCCATGACCATCCCACCGCCGTGCACCCAGTAGACACACGGAGCCGGCGTGCGGGGCTCGCCGCCTCTGGCCGGTGTGAGGACCGTGAGAGGGATGGGTACGCCGTCGAAGCCGGGGACGGTGATGTCGCGCCTGCTCAGGTCGTGCCCAGCAAGCGCGACGTCCGCGTCGACGGTCGCGAACGGGCGGATCAGGGGAAGGGTCTCCGCGCTGAGGGGAGGTACGTCGGGCATGTCGGCGAGCAGGGTGCTGAGCTCGGGATCGAGGCTCGGCCGGGCGGTCGTCATGGCGGATGCGTGGTCCATCGCGGTCACCGTCCGGTGGCGGAGGGGGACGTGGCGTGGGCGAGATTCGCCTTGCCGCCCAGCGGGACGAAGTCGGTGTACTGCGAGTCGGCGACGAGCTCGGCACAGCGGGCGATGTAGCCCTGCGACTCGGGGTCGTCGAAGACGCCGTGGTGCACCTGCTCGCTCACCCAGCCCTCGACGAGGTGGACCACGTCGCGGTGGGCGGCCGACCGGCTGACCAGGAACACCAGGCAGCCCTCGTGTGCCGAGGGCCCGACGGTGGGACCGGAGAGCAGAAGGTCGACGAGCTCGTCCGCCTTCCCCTCCTTGGCGGTCATGGTGGCCTGGAATCCGTACTCGATGTTCATCGCTGTCGCCTTTCCGGTGGTCTGCTCCGCACCGATCGGCGCGGGCTCTTTCGACCCGTTCAGCGAACCAGTCCGGGACCGCGCGGCGTGAGACCAGACATGGCGGATGATTGCCTGATCCTGCTCGAAGAAGCAGAACCAGGCGACGACGGCCAGCTGGGCGACGTACCTTCGTCACGTGACCGACACCCCGCTCGAGGAGCTGCGCCGACGGATCGAGAAGCACGCGCGTCCTGACCAGACGACCCCGATCGAGGGGATGCTGCTCGCCCGCGCCGATGCGGTGGAGGCGCCGTCGACCAACGGTTCTGGCACGGTCTTCGCGCTGATCACCCAGGGGCGCAAGCGGATCTCGGTGGGTGATCGCGTTCTCGAGTACGGTCCCGGGCAGTACCTCGTCGCCTCCGTCGACGTCCCGATCACCGGTCACTACAGCGAGGCCTCTCCGGACCGGCCCGCGCTCGGATTCGGGCTGGTGCTGCGTCCCGCCACCATCGCGTCACTGCTGCTGGAGTCGCCGCCGGGCGCTGTGGCCGTGCGGAACAGTGCTGCCCCTCCTGCGGTCGGTGTCGCCGACGCCGAGCCCGAGCTGGTCGATGCCGTCGTGCGGATGGTGCGCCTCGTCGACCGGCCGCAGGACCGGGCGGTGTTGGCGCCCATGGTCGAGCGGGAGATCCTCTGGCGACTGCTCACCGGCCCGCTCGGAGGGAACCTGGCGCAGATCGGGATAGCCGACAGCTGCACCACCCAGATCAGCCGAGCGGTGCGGTGGATCACCGAGAACTTCGCCGAACCGTTCCGCGTCGACGACCTCGCCAGCAGCTGCGGACTCAGTGCCTCTGCCTTCCACCGCAAGTTCCAGGGCGTCACGGCACTCAGCCCGATCCAGTTCCAGAAGCAGATCCGGCTCCACCAGGCACGGCTGCTCCTGGTCTCGGGAGCCGACGACGTCGCGACGGTCGCGCACCGAGTCGGCTACGACAGCGCCACCCAGTTCAACCGCGAGTACCGCCGTCGCTACGGCGAGGCCCCCGGCCGCGACACCAGCCGGTTGAGGAGTGGGACAGCGATCGACGACACCGACGATCTCCTCGCGGGCCGCCCTCGTTAGGTCGGTCCACCTCACCTGGAAGGCTTCGCGATCGTCAGATCGAGAGACCACGTCACGACACGGTCGCCCCCGTCGTAGTCCCACGGGTCGGAGACGGCGGAGAAGCCCGCCCGCTCATAGAGTGCGATGGCGCGTGCGTTCGTCTCCCGGACATCCAGCTCGATGCGCTGAAACGCGGCATTCCGTGCATGCTCGACCGCGTCGGCGACCAGGGCCGCGCCGATCCCGCGCGAGGTGGCCGACGGGTCGACGCAGACCCGGGACAGGAGCGCGACGCCGTTCTCCTTGGTGACCGTGAGCGCGAATCCGTCGGGCGCCGACCCGGCGACGGCGAAGCGTACGGTCGGCTCCGTGAACGCCGCTCGCGCTCGCCGGGCAACCTCGGCGGCGACGTCCGACCCGTCTCGCGCGACGATCACTCGTGTCCACAGGTCGACGCAGCGACTCGTGTCGATGATGGATCCGGGGTGGATCGAGAGAGACATGGCTCCAGTGTCGGGTGCGGGTGGCAACGAGGCGCGCGGGTGTGGCCCGGGGAGGGCCGCCGCGGCGCACTGTCGCCCGCGCTCCGGCGACCCCCACGGGGTGCTTCAGCTCCGCTGCTCCGGGGGCACGTACTCGAAGGTCGGACCGGCTGTCGTCGACCCGTCGCCGGTAGGCATCTTCATCAGCGCCATCGCCTGCTTGCGGAGCCCGAACATGGCGCCGACAGCGTCCTGCATCTGGCTGGGATCGCCGTTGAAGGCCTGCTCGAGCAGGTACAGAACCAGGCTGTAGGTCTGGTTGAACTCCTCTTGGGCGACGCGGATGGGGCTGCCCTCCGGATAGTCCGCGGTACGCGGGTTGGGCCGCATCGGCAGCACGCCGTCGAAGTCGATCGCGATCTCCTTGCCGGTCGGTCCGGACTGCGGCGTGTCCCCGGTCTGGTAGCGGCGACCCAGGCGGAGCTCCTGGAACCGGTAGTAGTGCGCGACCTCGTCCCGGTCCGGGTGGAAGACGTCGCGATCGCCGTCCCACACGTTCGTACGCGCGGCGCCCTCGCCCTGCTCGACGATCTCCGCCAGCGCGGCCGAAGCGGACTTCAGATCGACGACCGGCAGCACCTCGCCACCTCCGCCCCTGAGGTGGAACTCGCCGATCTGCCGGGCCGGGTCGCCACTGAACACGTTCTCCTCGCCGAGCCGGTCGCACAGGGCGCGCAGGCCGGCCTCGATCGCGGCGTAGAACTGCCCGATCGTCTGGTACTCGTCACCCTGCGGCGGCGCGTCGACGGACGCCGGCTGCTCGATGCGCAGGAACAGCTCGAGCGCCTCGGGCCCGAACGGGACGAGATGGACGTGGACGGACCGGTCGCCGTGGGGCAGCGGATGGGGGTACGCCGGGAGCAGCTCCGGCGCGTCCAGCACGGGAGAGCCGCCGACGGCGTTGAGCAGGTTCGCGGCCAGCGCCAGATGGATCATCTCCTCGGCA
This sequence comes from Nocardioides sp. NPDC000445, assembly GCF_040300245.1. Lineage (NCBI taxonomy): Bacteria > Bacillati > Actinomycetota > Actinomycetes > Propionibacteriales > Nocardioidaceae > Nocardioides > Nocardioides sp. NPDC000445. The sequence continues at coordinate 156,604 of NZ_JBEPDH010000014.1, forward strand.
AGGACCGTGCCCACGACCTGGGCGGCCTCGGGGTTGCGGGCCGGGTCCAGCGAGTAGAGCGCGCACAGGTACGGAGGAATCGTCGCGTGCTCGAGCTCGATCGCCCACTGCAGGTGGCGGCGGAGATCGTCGATCGTGTCGATGGCGTGGGCGCCACGGGTGTCCATGAGGTACCTCGGTTCGTCAGGTCGGTGTCTCCATTCAGGACCGGATCGGACCTCGGTTTGTGACGACGACCGGAAGCGGACGGCCGATCGCATCCGCCGTCGAACCTCCTGTCACAAACCGCAGGCCTGTCCGGTCCTCACTGATGAGCGACGTTCCGGATCGGCTGGAACGCGAGATGGAAGGAACACCATGAAGATCGTCGTGATCGGCGGAACTGGCCTGATCGGCTCGAAGCTCGTCCGGAAGCTGGCCGAGCACGGCCACGAGGCGGTGCCCGCGTCACCCAACTCGGGCGTGAACACCCTGACCGGCGAAGGCGTGGCCGAGGTGCTGGAGGGCGCTGACGTCCTGGTGGACGTCTCGAACTCGCCCTCGTTCGCCGACGATGCCGTGCTGGACTTCTTCCGTACGTCCACCGGGAACCTCCTCGCCGCCGAGGAGAAGGCTGGGGTCGGACACCACGTGGCCTTGTCGGTGGTCGGCACCGAGAGTCTCGCCGAGAGCGGATACTTCCGCGCGAAGATCGAGCAGGAGAGGCTGATCAAGGAGTCCGGACGGCCGTACTCGATCGTGCACGCCACGCAGTTCTTCGAGTTCGTGGGCAGCATCGCCCAGGCGGCCACCGAGGGAAACACGGTCCGTCTGTCCGACGCGCGGATCCAGCCCATCGCGGGCGAGGATGTCGCCGCCGCGGTTGGCCGAGTCTCCGTGGGTACGCCGCTGAACGGCACGCTCGAGGTGGCCGGGCCCGAGCAGTTCGGTCTCGACGAGCTGATCCGCACCGGGCTGAGCTACCGCGGCGACGCTCGCGAGGTCGTCACCGACCCGGAGGCGCGCTACTTCGGTGCCCTGCTGGACAAGGACATGCTCCTGCCGGGCCCCGACGCGCAGCTGGCGGCCACCCGGTTCGCCGACTGGCTGCCGCTGAACCCGCCGCCGGCGAAGTGACCACGACCGATCACGATCGTCGCGCGCCGGCCCTCTGAGAGCCTCTAGAGTTTGGCTGGTGCCGGACGGCGACCGAGACGCGACGGTGGGGGCGGGGGATGAAGGATTCCGAGGTGCGTGATCTCGGTGACGCTGAGGATCTCGAGGCGGCGACCGCTGTCTTCACCCAGGTGCGACCGCGCCTGTTCGGGATTGCGTATCGCATGCTCAGCAGCGTCACCGAGGCCGAGGACCTGGTGCAGGACGTGTGGCTGCGCTGGCAGGCGTACGACCGATCCACGGTGGCCAACCCGGAGGCGTTCTTGGCGACCACCACCACCCGGCTGGCCATCAATGTCCTGCAGTCGGCGCGGAAACGGCGGGAGACCTACATCGGGCCGTGGCTGCCCGAACCGGTTGACACCGGGGCGGACCCGTACCTGGGTGCCGAGCGGGCCGAGGCTCTGCAGTTCGCGTCTCTGCTGCTGATGGAGAGGCTCACCCCGAACGAACGCGCCGCCTACGTCCTGAGAGAAGCCTTCGAGTACTCCTACGCGCAGATCGCGGACATCCTGTCCTCGACCGAACCAGCCGTACGTCAGCTGGTCAGCCGGGCACGCAAGCACATCGCCGGCGAGCGGCGGGCGCCGGTGGCCCCGGAAGAGCAGCGGGAGCTGCTGACCACGTTCCTCACCGCTGCCCGCGCCGGCGATCTGGCCGCGTTGGAGCGGCTCTTCGCACCAGATGTGACCAGCCTGTCCGACGGCAACGGCCGGACGGGTGTCGCCCGTACGCCGCTCGTCGGCGCCGAGCGGGTCGCGAAGTTCCTCAAGGCGATCTCCACCTGGTTCTGGGAAGGCGTCGAGGTGCGCTGGACGACCACGAACGGACAGGCGTCCGCCGTGCTCGTCCGCGACGGCTCCGCGTACGGCCTGGTCACCATCGACGCCACCGCCGACGGCATCGATCAGGTGCTCTGGCTGGTCAACCCCGAGAAGAACAAGGGCGTGTCCGCCGCAGGCTGAGTCGCCGAGGACACACCAGGCGACCGCGAAAGAACGGGGCACGATGTGCGTACATCCTGGGGTCCGCTCGATCGACACGACCTGGTCGTCCGCAGGTTCGCCGAAGCCTGTGGCAGGGGAGACGTCACCGCGCTCACCACCGTCCTGGGCGTCGAGGTCGTCGGCACCTGCGACGCCGGCGGACTCGTACCCGCTCCTGACGAGCCTCTGCACGGTCAGGCAGAGGTCGCCCGCCTGGTCAAGACGCTGTGCGGGCAGACCGGTGTCGACCTGGCCGTCGAGTCCGTCAACGGCCGCGCCGGGCTGGTCCTGCGACACGGCTCGCGCGCTGTCGCGGTCATCGGCGCGGAGACGGCCGGCTACGAGATCGCGACGCTGTGGATCGTGCTCAACCCGGCCAAGCTGGGCGACTGGCATCGCAGCTGACCGGGCCCGTACGGCGTGTGCCGTGCGGGCCCGGTCAGTTCAGCTCGCCGGCTCCTCCTGAAGCGCACGGACCTCGACGCGGCTGCCCAGCGCCTTCGACGCCCGCTTCGTCCACTCGATCGCGTCGTCGTCGTTGTCGGCCTCGATGATCCAGAAGCCACCGAGGTACTCGTCGGCCTTGACGAACGGGCCGGGGGTGAACGTGGGGTTGTCGGAGGTGGCGTCGACGGTGGTCGCGCTCGAGGGCGGCTGGAGGCCGCCGGCGAAGAGGAAGGCTCCGGTGTCCTGCAGCGCGGTGTTGAAGGCGTCGACCTCCGCGATGAGCTTCTCCAGTTCGGCGGGGTCGATGTTCTCCATGGTCGGCTCCTCGCTGGAGTCGTGGGGGAGGCTGAGGAAGTACTGCGTCATGGTGACTCTCCTTGTGTGGTGCGGATCTTCGCGGGTCGAAGCCCTGGAGAAGACGTTAAGGAGGACGCGCACGGTGGCGCATCAGTCACGATGACTGGTCTCTGAGACCCGATGACCGGTGAGCTTGGCCAGCTCGCTGCGCGCGGTGACCCCCAGCTTCGGATAGGCCTTGTAGAGGTGGTGGCCGACCGTGCGGGGGCTGAGGTAGAGCTTGGCGGCGATCTCCTTGTTGGTGTGCCCCGCCGCGGCCAGCTGGACGATCTGCCACTCCTGCGGGGTGAGCAGGGTGAGCGGACCGTCGACGTGCTGCTCCTCCCGAGCTCCCCCCAGCGCGTTCAGCTCGCCACGGGCGCGCTCGGCCCACAGCCGAGAACCCAGACGCTCGAAGTCAGAGATCGCCGCCACGAGCCGGGCTCGCGCCTCGGTACGGCGCCTGCGCCGGCGCAGCCACTCGCCGTAGACCAGGCGAGTGCGGGCGAGATCGTACGGCCCTGCGTGCCCCTCGTGGAGTCGGAGCGCCTCGGCGTACAGCCCGTCGGCTTCGGCGTCCTCGGCCAGGAGTGCGCGCGACCGCAGGAGGAGACCGGTGGTGACCGGACGGTCCACGTGCTCGGCCCAGCGCGCGAACTCCGTCAGCGCTTCCCGGCACCGGTCCGGTGCGTCGCTACGGGCGGCCGCCTCCACGAGGTCGGGTACGGCGCGCCTGACCACATCTCGGTGGGCGGGTCCACGGCAGACCTCGTCGAGACCATCGAGAGCGGCGCCGAACCGGCGCGCCGAGAGGTCGAGCATGGCCACGCCCCAGCCTGCCAGCTCAGCGTTGACCCGGTGACGGGTCCGCGCCTCGGGTAGCACCCGCGCGGCGAGGTCGCGGCAGCGGTCCTCCTCACCCCGCACCGCGTGCAGCCAGACCTCGATCGACCGGTTCGCAAGACCTTCGGTCGTGTTGCCGAGCTCGTCCGCGATCTCCGCACCCTCGGCGACGCACGCGTGCGCATCGGCGAACTCCCCGCGCTGCAGCCGGGCCAGCGCGAGCGAGTTGAGTGCGTACGGGACCCACGCCAGAGCACCCGACGTGCGGACCTGCGCCAGCAGCTCGTCCATCTCGGCGACGACGTCGTCCTCGTCGCCGATCAGCAGTCCGCCGATGCCGGCGGTCATCCGGCGCATCAGGCTCGCGTCCTCGCCGCCACCGGCCGCTTGGAGGGCCCGCATCGGTCCGATGGCCAGGTCCGGGCGGCCGGCGAACAGCTCCGCCCAGCCGACAAGAGCATCGACCACCGGGGCCCAGTGCGGTGGCGGGGTCAGGTCACGCATCAGATCGGCGGCCTGATCCAAGAGATCGTGGGCGGCGCCGTGGCGAGCGGCGTGGACCGCCTCGTACAGGTTGAGTGCGGCGCGCTCGGGATCGGTCTCGCGGACCAACGTGGCCGCTTCGATGGTCAGCTCCGCATCGGTCCGCGGCGACGCTCGCTCGTACGCCACGGCGCCTCTGACATAGATGGCCTCGGCCCGCACACCCGGGTCTGTCGCCAACGCCAGGGCCTCGGCGGCCAGCCGGGAGGCCCGATCGGGTTTGCCGGCGTCGAAGGCGGCCTGCGCGGCTCCCGCAATTCGTCGCCCCATCGACTGCTGGTCGACGCTGAGTCGCCCGGCTCGCTCGAAGGCCGCCGAGACCGCCATCGCCGCGCCACGTCGCTGTGACCGCTCGGCCGCGGCCTCGAGCTCGGCGGCGACCGCTTCGTCCGGAGCGGTCGTGGCCGCGGACAGGTGCCAGACGCGACGGTCCGCGTCGGTAGCGGCCGAGAGGACCGCGGCGTACGCGTGATGCACCTCGATCCGGCGGTGCAACGGCTCGCCCTGGTAGGCGGCTGCGCGCACCAACGGGTGCTGGAAGGTCACCGTGGTCCCGATCTGGATCAGGGCGGCGCGCTCGGCGGGCTCCAGATCGGCCGCCGCGCCGCCCAGGTCCTCGACGACGCGCAGCATCGTCGTCAGTGGTGCCCCCGCGTCCGCGGCTACCACCAGAAGGGCGCGACGGGTGTCCACGGGCAGCGCCGCGATCTGCCTGCGGAAGACGTCCTGGACTCGGTGCGCCACCGGCAGTGCGCCGACACGTCCGGCCGCCTCCGCGTGATCGAGGACGTCGTCGTGGGCCGAGCTGAGCTCGAGGATCGCCAGCGGGTTGCCGTGGGACTCCTCGATCACCCGGGCTCGCAGCGGATCGGCCAGCCTCGGCGCACGAGCGTCGAGCAGCCGGCCCGCATCGTCGGAGGTCAGCCGCTGGAGATGCAACACATCGATGCTCGGGGTCTCGAACGGCAAGGAGGCCTCGCGCACGGCGAACAGCATGGCGATGCGATCAGCGCTCAGTCGACGGGCCGCGAAGAGAAGGGCCGCCACCGACTCCTGGTCGATCCACTGGAGGTCGTCGACGACGCAGAGCAGCGGCGCCTCTTCCGCGAGGTCGGCGAGCAGGCCAAGCGTCCCGGCCGAGACCAGGAAGTGGTTCGCCTCGTCCCCCTCAGCCAGGCCGAGAGCGACCCGCAACGCCGCGGCCTGCGGTGCCGGCAGCGTCTGCACGCGGTCGAGGTGCGGGTAGAGCAGCTGGTGCAGGCCGCCGTAGACGAGCGTGGCATCGGACTCGACCCCCGTGCTCCGAACCACTGCCATCCCCTGCTGCTTCGCGACCGAGACCGCGTGGTCGAGCAGGACCGACTTGCCGATGCCCGGCTCGCCGCGCACCACGAGGGCACCACCGCGCTCCTTGCAGGCCTCCGCCAGAAGCCGTTCGACCTGCTGCTTCTCCTCGTCCCGGCCTATCAGCATGGGGGCCACCCTAGTGAGACCAACCCAGCCGGAGGCACCGAAATTCGACGATCCGCTCGCGCTGACGACAGCATGGGCGGATCCCTGGTCGGGCGTCATGATGCGGGCGAGAAGAGCCGGTCCAGGTGCTGGTCGATGGCCGCGAGCGCGGCCTGGGGTTCGATCACGCCGAGCTCCAGCAGCGGCGTGAATCCGGTCAGCGAGAGGACGAGGTCCGTCTCGATCGCAAGGTCGCGGTCGGCGGAGATGTGCCCGTCGGCCATCGCCTCCCGGATGAGACGCTCGACCAGGTCGCGACCCTCGCGCAGGCCGACGCCGGCCACCTCGCGCAGCTCGGGGTCGTGCAGCGCCTCGAGGACGTACGCCGCGTTCATCCGGCTGGTGGCGCGCGCATCGGGATGCAGCGGGAGCATCTCGGTGAGCACCACCCGGAGTACGTCCCGGGGGTGTGGAGGCTGCGCGACCCCGGTCAGGGCGCGCGCGACCCGGTCCGAGGTCTGTTCGGCGGCGAACTCCATCGCGAAGGTCAGCATCGCGGCCCGGGACGAGAAGTAGTGCTGAAGCTGGCCGAGGGAGACATCCGCTTCGCGGGCGACCTCGCGCATGGTCGCTCGGGGCCAGCCCTGTTGCTCGACCACCCGCCACAGCGCGTGCGCGATCGCCTCTCGTCGCTCGCGGTGGTCGACCTGCTTCGGCATCCCTCGGTCCCTTCTCGTTTCAATACGCGTGACATAATACACGTGACTTATATCCGCAGAGGGAGGTGACCGACGGTGATGCCCCACGACCCGTACGCCTTCGCGATCGACGACGCGGTCGCCGTCGCCCTCCTCGCCGACTTCCAGGTCCGGAAGGCGATCGCACGCGGCGACTTCGACGACCTGCCCGGCAGCGGTGAGCCGATCGACCTACCGGACCAGCACGATCCGGAGTGGTGGATCAGGAGCCTCATCGAGCGTGAGCACGTTGTGCTGCTGCCACCGTCGATCCAGCTCCGCAAGGACGATGCCGCGCTGGACGCGCGCCTGGATGAGCTGGCAGACGAGAAGGCCGTACGCCGCGAGATCGACGACTTCAACGCGCAGGTGATCCGCGCCCGCTATGAACCCCCGGCGGGCCCGCCGCTGATCACGATGCCACGTGACCCCGACACCACGGTGGCCGAATGGGCTGCCCGCCGCGCGGCGCGAGAGAGGAGACCTCGCGAACCGGCACGCACGGATGATCGGCGAAGCCGTCGGTTCCGGCTCTTCCGTCGCCGCTGAGCGCCTCGGCGAGCGCCACGCGTTAGGTACGCTCGCTCAATGGCCGACCTCGATGCCGTCGAAGACCGGATCTGGGCGCTCCTCGCCCGCTACCGCGACGAGCTCGAGGACGCGACGATCTACGGGATGCCGTCGTTGCGCTGGCCGGGCTCGGGCGCCCATGACTACTTCGCGGCGGTCAAGCGGAGCGCGCAGAAGGTGAGTCTCTACGTGATCACCGTCGACACCTGGCCGGAGGCGCTCGAGGGCTCGTCGGAGGCGTTCCGCAAGCGGCGTACGGGCAAGGCGACCTTCTCCTTCCCCACGTTGGACGAGGAGATGGCCGCCGAGCTCGATGGGTTCCTGGAGCGGCTCTACCAGCGCTACCGCGAGCACCACGCCGGCTAGCGGACCGCTCGCTTCACCAGCTCGGTGAGCTTCTCCTCGACGGCCGGGGTCATCGACGTGACGGCGAAGACGGTCGGCCAGATGTCGCCGTCGTCGAGGTTCGCCCACTCCTGGAAGCCGACCTCGGCGTAGCGCATCTTGAACTTCCCGGCGGACTTGTAGAACGCCACGACCTTGCCGTCGGAGTTGGCGTAGGCGGGCATGCCGTACCAGGTCTTCGGGGCGAGGTCGGGCGCGTGCGTGGTGACGATCCGGTGGAGCGTCTCGCCGATCGCGCGGTCGTTGTCGTCCATTGCCTCGATCTTCTCGAGGCAGTCGGCGAGATCGGCCTCGGCCTTCTTGCTGCCGGTGCCACGCTTGGCGGCCGTACGGCGCTCGGCCGCGGCCTCCTTCATGGCCGCCTTCTCTTCCTCGGTGAACGTGGTGCTCTTCGCCATCGGTCTTTCCTTCCTGTCGGGTCCGTTGAGACGAGCCTAAGGAGGCAGAGGCTCCGTACGCTTCTTCGTTCCTGATCAGTCGGAGAGAGGCTTCTGGGCGAAGACGATCGCGCCCGGGACATCGTCATCGGGCCGCATGAGGAGCTCCGCCTCGATGCTGAACCCGGCCTCGCGCAGCCACTGCGAGATCTGCTCGGGCGTACGGCGATGGGTGTCGACGTTGATCGCGCGCCCGGTGTAGCCGGTGGTCGAACGCCGAGTCTCGTCGCCGACATGGAACCCGACCAGCACCGAGCCGCCGGGCCGCAGCACCCGCCGGAACTCCCCGAACACTCCGGGCACCGCCGCGTCGGGGATGTGGATGACCGACCAGAAGGCGAGTACGCCGCCGAGAGATCCGTCCGCCAGTGGCAGATCGGTCATCGACCCGACCTCGAACCCGAGGTCGGGATGGTCCTGCCGGGCGATGGCGATCATCTCGGGGGAGAGGTCGATCCCGAACGCGTCGACGCCGAGGTCGCGCAGATGCCGGGTGACGTACCCCGGGCCGCAGCCGACATCGGCCACCGGCCCGCCCTCGCGCACAGCCTCGGCGAACACCGCCAGGCCGGCGCGGAGGTACGGACGATCGTCCAGCAGGCCGCGTACCTTCTCGGCATAGCCGGCGGCATCGGTGTCGTAGGACTCGCGGGTCTCGTTCAGCCAGTTGTCGGGCACAGAAATGACCCTAGGGCAGGGCGAAGCGCGAGATACTGAGCCGAGCCGCGTGGGGGCACGGCATCCAGCCGGTCTGAGAGATGAACGGACACCACCATGACCACGCACGACCGCCCGAGCAGGGCCGAGCTCCACGACCGGCCCGGATCGCTGCGGGGCACCTCCTGGGAGCTCTTCGACGACCCGTCGCGCGGCACGCCGTCCTTCGCGGACGAGGAGGCCGTGGTGGCCGCGGCCGGTCTCGTCCAGCTGGGCGAGGCCTACGGGCTGGACTACCCGATCGACGCCTTCATGCCCGGCATGTCGAGGACCGAGAAGCCGGCCGAGCACGTCATCTACGGCAACGACCCGGCTCACCGAGCCGACTACCTCGACCGTTACTACCTCCAGTCCTCGACCCAGGTCGACGGGCTGCGTCACCGGCGGGCCGACGACGTCGGGTTCTACGCCGGCACCGCCGACGAGCTGGTTATCCCGGGGACCGAGGAGATCGGCATCCAGGTCTGGGCCGACCGCCCCATCGTCGGCCGGGGAGTCCTGGTGGACATCGCCGGCCTCCTCGCCCGGCGCGAGGAGACGCTCGATCACGAGGCCGGCCAGCCGATCCCGTACGACTACATCGACCAGGCCCTCACCGCGCAGGCGATCGAGCTGCGTGCCGGTGACATCGTCATGCTCCACACCGGGTGGTGCGAGTGGTTCCTCGAGCTCACCGCCGAGCAGAAGCTGGCTCAGCAGGCCCTCGGCCGCGCCACGGGCATCGAGCAGAGCGAGGAGGTGCTCGACTGGGCCTGGGACTCCGGTCTCGCCCTGCTCGCGGCGGACACCTTCGCGGTCGAGTGCCTGCCGCCCGTGCCGGGTTCGCCCTTCGTCCAGTCGGCGCCGAACGACCGCGGCATGATGCACCAGGAGTTCCTGGCCAAGCTCGGCATGCCGCTCGGGGAGCTGTGGCGGCTCGGACCGTTGGCGCGCCGCATGGACGCTCTGCAGCGGTGGGAGGCCTTTCTCAGCGTCAAGCCGCTCAACGTCACCGGCGCCACCGGTTCACCGGCGAACGCCGTCGCGATCATCTGATCGGTGCTTCGATCGCCCGCTAGGTTGGACGGTGAACGCAGCCGTCACCGGAGCGAGGGGAGTGCCGTGCGCCGCTGGGTGCGCAGGTCCTTGTGGGACGTCGTCCCGCGCGATCACCGGCAGGGTGACGCCGCGCTACGTCGCCGCCAGCTGGTCACGGTCGGCTTCGTCCTGCTCGGCGCGATCGTGCTCGGGGTCTCGCTGCGGATCGAGCCGGGCAGCGTCTGGTTCTACCCGGCGACCTTCGCTCTCGCCGGGGTGTGGGCCGTCGGTGCCTTCGCGTCGGGGCCGCTCCATCTCGGCAGGATCGACGCCTGGCGCCGGCGGGGGCAGGGCGAGCGCCGGTTCGTACGCCCCGTGCTGCCGCCGATCCTGCTCGGCCTCGGTCTGGCCGGGGTCTTCGTGATCGGCGGTCTGGTCGTGCGCGAGATCCCGTGGCTGGACCGGCAGGTGCGCTCGGTGCTCGACTTCGCCGACCAGGGCTCGCTCCCGATCCTGGTCGTGGTGACGGCCGTCAACGGGGTGGCCGAGGAGCTGTTCTTCCGCGGCGCGGTCTACGCCGCCCTACCTCGCCACCCGGTCGCCTGGACGTCGGTGGCCTACGTGATCGCGACGCTCGCGACGGGCAACGTGATGCTGGCCTTCGCCGCGATCCTGCTCGGGGTCGTGGTCGGGCTCGAACGACGTGCCTCCGGCGGCGTACTCGCGCCGATCCTCACCCACTGTGCGTGGTCGCTGTCGATGCTGCTGGCGCTGCCGCTGCTCTTCGGCTGAGTGCGGCTCAGACCGCTTTCCCCTCCGCCAGCCGCTCGGCCAGCGCCCGTCGCACCGCCTCGCGGTACGGCAGCGGATCACCGGGGACGACGTCGAGGATGCGGCGGTCGTGGACGACGACCTCGGTGGCCATCGAGTCGATCAGGTTACGACCGGTGGTCACGTCGATGTCGGTCACCAGGGCCAGCCAGTAGGAGGAGAGCCGGGGGGTCAGCACCGGCACTGGCACCACCGGGATCGATCGGCCGTTGGCCATCTCGGAGGCGACGGTCAGCATGTCGAGATACGTCATCGCCTCAGGGCCGCCGATCTCGAAGACCTCGCCGATCGCGTCCGGGTTGTCGATGACGCCGGCCAGGTAGCGGATCACGTCGTCGACGGCGATGGGCTGGGTGCGGGTGGCCGTCCACCTCGGCACGACCATCGCGGGGAGCTTCTTGACCAGCTGCCGGGTCAGCTCCCAGGAGACCCCGCCGTGGCCGACGACGATCGCGGCACGCAGGACCGTGACCGGGACGCCGGCCTCGCCGAGCAGCGACTCGACCTCGCGTCGGGAGCGCAGGTGGGGGGAGAGGTCCTCGTCCTCGTCGCCGAGCCCTCCCAGATAGACGATCTGGCGCACTCCGGCACGGGCCGCGGCGGCACCGAACGAGCGCGCCGCCTCTGCGTCGCGCGCCTCGAAGTCGTCGTGGTCGAGCGAGTGCACCAGATAGACCGCGACGTCGACACCCTCGAGCGCGGCGGGGAGGGTGTCCGGGGCGTTGACGTCGGCTCCGACCGGTTCACCGGCGCCGCCATAACGCTCCGGGTGCCGCGTCATCGCCCGGACCGCGGTGCCACCGTCGGTGAGCTCGGTGACCAGGCGCCGACCGATGAACCCGGTCGCACCGGTGACGAGCACGCTGGTCGTGGACTCCATGGGTCGAGCCTACGGGCGCGGTCACGCTTTCGGCGTCAGGTGACCGGGCGGCAGTCCTGTCCGCAGCCGTCCTCCGGGACCGGTCCGGACGCGTGCGACGCCGGCCGGTGCAGCACGGCGCCGGTCGGTGTGACGACGATGTCGGATCCTTCGACACGCCCGGTCCCGTCGATGATCAGCGCGTGCTCCCGCGGCGTCAGCGGGGCGTACGTCAGGGTGAGGACCGGGTTGGTGGCGAGGTTCGCCCGCGTGCCGCCGCCGGGGTCGGAGATCCGCAGCGACGAGCCTTCGACGACCGGGTCCACGACCACGACCTTGATCCGCTCGCCCGCGGTGGTCAGCAGGAATCCGCTGCCGAAGCGCTCGAGCGTGGCGGCGAGATCGGACAGTGCGACCGGGATGCTCATATCCGGCACCCTAGTCCGATGTGGAGGAGCTCCCGCGGGGTATCGGGGATGATGCAGGCATGGCGATGGTTGGCAAGCGGGTCGCGCTCGCTCTGGGGGCGGGCGGTGCACGCGGCTACGCCCACCTGGGCGTCGTGCAGGAGCTGCGGGCGCGGGGGCACGAGATCGTGGCGGTCGCGGGCACCTCGATGGGGGCACTGGTGGGCGGTCTGGTCGCGGCCGGCAAGGACGAGGATTTCGCCGGCTGGGCGACGGCGCTGCGTCAGATCGACGTGCTGCGGCTGCTCGACCCGAAGTGGCGGGCGGGCGGTGCGTTCAACGCCGACGGCGTCGTCGCGGAGCTGGAGAACCTGCTCGGCGAGCAGCTCATCGAGGATCTGCCGATCCCCTTCACCGCAGTCGCGACCGACCTGGAGTCGCACCGTGAGGTGTGGTTCCAGCGCGGCCCGCTGGTCAAGGCGATCCGGGCCTCGATCGGCATCCCCGGCGTCTTTCTGCCGGTGATGTGGAACGGCCGGGTGCTCGTCGACGGCGGCCTGCTCAACCCGCTGCCGATGGGCCCGACCGCCGCCACGCCGGCCGACCTGACCATCGCGGTCTCGCTGCAGGGCCCGCGCACCCAGCGCGGGACGCAATCGCCGGTGGTCGAGAACTCCGCCGGCGTCACCGCTGACGAGGACGGCACGACGATCTTCCGGAGGCTCCGCGACAAGCTGGGCATCGGCGGCGAGATGACCACTGCCCCGAGGGCGGAGTCGAACCGCGTTCAGCCCGACCTGCGCATCGCCGACGTCATGACGCTGTCGTGGGATGCCATGCAGGAGATGATCGCGCGCTACCGGCTGGCAGGGCTGCCGCCCGACGTCCTGGTCACCGTCCCGGTCGATGCCGCCCGCACGCTCGACTTCCATCGCGCCACCGAGATGATCGAGCTCGGCCGGCAGCTGACGGCGAAGGCGCTCGACGACGCCGGCTGCTGAGGCTGTCGGAACCTGGGGCGTAACCTGCCTCCGATGAGCACCTATCGGTCGGACTGCTCCCGCTGTGCGGGCCTGTGCTGCGCGGCGCTGCCCTTCGCACGCTCGGCCGACTTCCCGGAGGACAAGGCGGCCGGCGATCCGTGTCGTCACCTCGGTCCCGACTTCGGGTGCGGGATCCACGACCGGCTGCGCGACCGCGGCTACAACGGATGCACGGTCTTCGAGTGCTTCGGCGCCGGTCAGCAGGTCACCCAGGTGACCTTCGGCGGCGCGGACTGGCGTACGGAGCCAGACCTGCGGCAGAGCATGTTCGACGTCTTCGACGTGATGCGGCAGCTCCACGAGATGCTGGCCCTGCTCGAGGAGGCGGCATGGCGCGGCACCGCGACCGACTTCTCCGATGCGACCGAGCTGGTGTCCGCGGCGGCGGGTGGCGCCGCCGAGCAGGTCCTCGCCACCGACGTCCCCGCGCTCCGTGCGGTCGTCGGGGATGCGCTTCGGCAGGTGAGCGCGGAGGTACGCCGCCCCGCGGGCGCTGCACTCAGCGGTGCCGACCTCGTCGGCCGCGACCTGCGGCGGCGGGACCTGCGACGTGCCGACCTGCGGGGTGCGCTCCTGGTGGCCGCGGACCTCCGCGGCGTGGACCTGGCCGACGCCGACCTGCTCGGTGCCGATCTCCGGGACGCGGCTGCCGCGGGTGCGGACCTCTCCCAAGCCCTCTTCCTCGGCCAGTCGCAGGTCAACGCCCTACGTGGCGACGCGAGCACGCGCCTGCCGGACGGCCTCGCCCGCCCGGCGCACTGGAAATAGACGACACCCTGGAAAACGGGCGAGAGCGGCAGCCTGGATCCGGCTGCCGCTCTCGCGTGGTCGTGACGGATCAGGCCAGCGTGGCCGTGTCGATCACGAAGCGGTAGCGCACGTCGGAGGCCAGGACCCGGGCGTACGCATCGTTGATCTGGTCAGCCGAGATCACCTCGATCTCGGAGCCGATGTTGTGCTCGGCGCAGAAGTCGAGCATCTCCTGGGTCAGCGCGATGCCGCCGATCATCGAGCCGGCGAAGTTGCGCCGGTTGGTGATCAGCGAGAACACGTTGACGCTCAGCGGCTCCGCGGGCGCGCCGACATTGACCATCGTGCCGTCCACGGCGAGCAGGCCGAGGTAGGCGTCGAGGTCGATCTTCGCGCTGACGGTGTTCACGATCAGGTCGAACGAGCTGGCCAGCTGCTCGAAGGTCGCCGGGTCGGAGGTCGCGTAGTAGTGGTCCGCGCCGAGCCGCAGCCCGTCTTCCTGCTTCTTCAGCGACTGCGAGAGCACGGTGACCTCGGCGCCCATCGCGTGGGCGATCTGGACGCCCATGTGGCCCAGCCCGCCGAGACCGACGATCGCGACCTTCTTGCCGGGGCCGGCGCCCCACTTCTTCAGGGGCGCGTACGTGGTGATGCCGGCGCACAGCAGCGGCGTCGCGGCCGCCGCGTCCATGCCCTCGGGCACCTTGAGCGCGAAGTGGGCGTCGACGACGACGTGGGTCGAGTAGCCGCCCTGGGTGAACGAACCGTCGCGGTCCTTCGCGGCGTACGTCCCGACGCCGCCGCCCGGGGTCGAGCAGTGCTGCTCGTCGCCGTTGCGGCAGTTGTCGCACTCGCGGCACGAGTTCACGAAGCAGCCGACGCCGACGCGGTCGCCGACCTGGTGGTTGGTGACCGCCGAGCCGACCTCCGTGACGCGACCGACGATCTCGTGGCCGGGGACGACCGGGAACGGCTGCGGGCCCCAGTCACCGTTGACGGTGTGGATGTCGGAGTGGCAGATGCCGGCGAACTCGATCGCGATGAGGACGTCGTTGGCGCCCACCTCACGGCGCTCGATGGTGGTCGGGGCCAGCGGCTCGCCGGCGGAAGGTGCTGCGTACGCGTTGACGCGCATGGGGTTCTCCTGAGTCTGAGATGGGTGGGGATCAGTGGTTCTCGCGGCCGCGGATCTGATCGGCCAGCGTGTGTGCCTGCGCGCCGATCTCCTCGGCGCGCGCCTCGTCGCCGGCCGCGACGGCTCGCCAGTAGTCGGTCTTGAGCCCGACGTACGTCCGGCGCAGCTCGAGGTACTCGGCCTCGCGGGCGAGATGTGCGGCGTGCTCGGTGAGCATGTCGATCTGCTCGGCGGCACCGTCGCGACCGAGGCGGCTGTTGGTGACGTACGTCCTCATGTCGTCGATCGAGAGGCCGATCGCGGCCAGGCAGGCGACGCCGGTCAGCTGGTCCAGGTCGGTCTCGTCATAGACCCGGTGGCCGCTGCTGGCGCCGCGGCTGACCGGCGAGATCAGCCCGATCGTCTCGTAGTAGCGCAAGGTGCTGGCCGGCAGTCCGGTCAGCGTCGCCACCTCTCGGATCGTGTACGTCCGAGTCGTTGATGCAGTCACGCCAATGACGCTAAGAACTTCAAGTACTTGAAGTCAAAGGGATGATTTATCGACATGTGTATTTGGCTTGCCGGGCGCCCGAGAGCCGGGCGTACATTGCGATCATGGCCATCCGCACCCATGCCGGCGTCGACAGCTACCTCGACGGTCTGCCGGAGTGGCAGCGCGACATCTGCCGCCAGCTGCGCGAGATCATCCACGACGCCGACCCCGAGATCGAGGAGACGATCAAGCGGACGGTCCAGCCCTACTTCGTGCTGCAGGGCAACGTGTGCGCGCTTCTCGCCACCAAGGACCACGTCAACCTGTTCCTCTACGACCCGACCGTCCCCGATCCGGCGGGGATCATCAACCAGGGCCACGGCAACGCCACCGCGCGAGCCATCCAGATCTACCGGGACGACCCGATCGACCGTCCGGCGCTGACCGAGCTGCTGCGCGCCATCGTGGCCAACAACCGGGCCGGCGGCTGGCGCCGCCTGCAGCAGGGCTGACCCCCCGCGACCAGCGCATTTCGCGTTCCAGTCGGGTCCGATCAGGCCCAGCGGAAAAAGATCGAGACTTCCGCTTGACCTTGACCCAGCGTCAACCCTCGACGCTGTTCGACATGAACCCGACACCAGCAATCCAGATCGCCGGACTGACCAAGTCCTACGGCGACGTACACGTCCTCCAGGGCGTCGACATGAGCGTCGAGAAGGGGAGCATCTTCGCCCTCCTCGGCTCCAACGGCGCCGGCAAGACCACGACCGTGAAGATCCTGGCCACGCTGCTCAAGGCGGACGGCGGCCAGGCGACGGTCAACGGCTTCGACGTCGCGACGCAGGCCAACGACGTACGTGGATCCATCAGCCTCACCGGCCAGTTCGCCGCCGTCGACGAGATCCTGACCGGTCGCGAGAACCTCATCCTGATCGCCAAGCTGCTCCGCCAGAAGAACCCGGGCGCGGTCGCCGACGAGCTCCTCGCCCGGTTCTCGCTCACCGAGGCCGGCAACCGCAAGGTCGCGACGTACTCCGGCGGCATGCGCCGCCGGGTCGACATCGCGATGAGCCTGATCAGCAACCCGCCGGTGATCTTCCTCGACGAGCCGACCACCGGTCTCGACCCGGAGGCCCGGATCGAGGTGTGGCAGGCGGTCAAGGATCTGGCCGACAGCGGCACGACGGTCCTGCTCACCACCCAGTACCTCGAAGAGGCCGAGCAGCTCGCCGACCGGATCGCGATCCTCCACGAGGGCTGCATCATCGCCAACGGAACCCTCGCCGAGCTCAAGGCGATGTTCCCGCCGGCCAAGCAGGAGTACGTCGAGAAGCAGCCGTCCCTCGAGGAGATCTTCCTCGCCATCACCAGCAAGTCGAACGGCAAGTCCGCCACCACCGTGAAGGAGTCACGATGACCACCCGATTCTTCGGCGACACCGCCGTCCTGCTCGGCCGTTCCCTGCGACACATCGGCCGCAGCCCCGACACCATCGTCACCACCGCGATCACACCGGTCGCGATGATGCTCATGTTCGTGTACGTCTTCGGCGGCGCGATCGACACCGGCTCGCACGAGAGCTACGTCAGTTATCAGCTACCCGGCATCCTGTTGATCACCATCGCCTCCGGCATCGCCTACACCGCCTACCGTCTGTTCCAGGACAAGAACGGCGGCATGTTCGACCGGTTCCAGTCGATGCCGATCGCCAGGTCCGCGGTGCTGTGGGGTCACGTGCTGACCTCGGTGGTCGCGAACATGATCTCGCTGGTCGTGGTGGTGCTGGTCGCCCTGCTGATGGGCTTCCGCACCGGCGCGAGCGTGCTCGACTGGCTCGCGGTCGTCGGCATCCTGGCCCTGTTCACCCTCGCGCTGACCTGGCTCGCGGTGATCCCGGGCCTGACCGCCGGCACGGTCGAGGGAGCCAGCGCGTTCTCCTACCCGCTGATCTTCCTGCCCTTCCTCAGCTCGGCGTTCGTGCCGACCGACACCATGCCCGGCCCGGTGCGAGCCTTCGCCGAGCACCAGCCGGTCACCTCGATCGTCGACTCCATCCGGGCGATCTTCTCCGGTCAGGAGCTGGGCAACGAGCTGTGGATCGCACTGGCCTGGTGCGTAGGCCTCCTGGTCGTCGCGTACGTCCTGGCGACCAGCGCCTACCGCCGCAAGTTCGCCTAAACCGCGAGACAAAGGACCGTGTTCCCGTCACTATTCGGGAATGCTCACGATCAGCCAGCTGGCGTCGTACGCCGGTGTCACCGTCAGGGCCGTTCGTCATTACCACGCCAAAGGGCTGCTGGTGGAGCCGGAGCGCGACCACTCGGGATACCGACGCTACGACGCCGCTGCCGTGGTCGACCTGATCAAGATCCGCATCCTCGCCGACGCCGGCGTCCCGCTCTCCCGCGTCAAGGAGCTGCTGGACGCCGGCGACGACGATTTCAAGAAGGCGGTCGCCGAGATCGACAAGCGCCTCCGTCTCGAGATCCGCGAGCGCCAGGGCCACCGCGAGCGGATCGCCCGGCTCGTCCACGGCGACGGGCTGGCCCTCCCGCCCGAGGCGGTCGCCTACCTGGAACGGATGCGGGAGCTCGGCATCCCGGAGCGGATGATCGAGGGCGAACGCGACGCCTGGATCCTCGTCGCCGCCCAGCAGCCGCAGAGCATGGAGGCCTTCATCCGCAACAAGGTCGGCCAGCTCGACGACCCCTCCGTCGTGGAGACCTACCGCGAGATGGAGGCCATGCTCGACTGGGAGCCCGGCGACCCCCGTCTGGAGACCATCGCCGACCAGATCGTCGCCCAGATGGACGCGGTATCCCCCGAGGACTGGGCCGCCTACGTCGACGGCGACCAGGCCATGCCCGCCGAGCTCGCCACGCTGCTCGACTCCATGTTCGTCGAACAGGTCCCCGTCGCCCGCGACCTCATGCGCCTGGTCGAGAAGCGCGGCTACACCGGCTGGACCAAGCTCGAGCGCATCAAGAAGTAGCGGACGTACGTCGGATCAGGCGCGGGCGATCCCGAGGAGGTCGCGGACGAGCCCGGCGGGCGGCCGCGCCCCGCCGACCCACACGGCCCGGAACTCCCGGGACAGGTCCAGCTCCGCCACCGGCACGCTGACGAGCGTTCCGAGGTCGAGGTCGGCCTGGGAGGCTCGGCTCGACACGAACGCGGGTGACCCGCCGGCGCGTACCGCGGCGAGGATGGCGGCGTTCGTCGCGAACTCCACCTCCGGGTCCGCCAGCCGCGCGCCGATGGCGGCGAGTGCGGACTCCACGACGGCACGCGTGCCGGAACCGCGCTCGCGCGAGGTCAGCGGCCGGGTCGCGAGCTCGCTCGCGCTGATCCCGGACCGACGGCGGGCCCAGCGGTCGTCGGGCGCTGCGACCAGCACGAGCTCGTCGAACCCGACTCCCGTGGCCGAGAGCCCTTCGATGTCGACCGGGCCCTCGACGAAACCCAGGTCCGCCTCGCCGTGACGAACAGCGGCCACGACGTCCTCCGAGTTGGCGGCGCGCAGGCTCACCGCCACTCGCCGCTGCTGCCGCAGACGTACGAGCCAGCGGGGGAGCAGGTATTCGGCGGTCGTCATCGAGGCGTGCACGTGCAGCTCGTCGGAGCGACCGCGGCGCAGTGTCTCCAGAGCGTTCTCGATCTCGTCGGCGCGTTCGAGCAGGTCACCGCTCCACTCGACCAGCAGCTTGCCAGCCTGGGTCAGCTCCGATCCGTGGTGGGCGCGCTGCACCAGGACCAGACCGACCTGGGTCTCCATCGCCCGCAGGCGCTCCGAGGCCGACTGCTGCGAGATCCCCGCCGCGCGGCCCGCGGCGCCGATGCTGCCCAGCCGGGCGACGTCGGTGAGCAGCCGGAGCGACGGCAGATCGGGCAGCATGGTCACAGGATATCCTTGTGAGTCCACAGCGAAGCGGGTGCTACCGGCGCCCGCCGCCGGCGCCGAGCATGGAGGCATGAGCCTTCCGTACGGTCCGAACTGGTACGCCGCCACCATGGGGACCGGCATCGTCGCCGTCGTGCTTCCGGGCCTTCCCTTCCAGGTGCCGGGAGGGGCGACGGTCGCGCTGGCGTTCTGGGTGGCGGCGAGTCTGCTGCTGACGGCCACGGTGACGGTGATGCTCGTCAGCCTCCGCCGGGATCCCGCGCTGCTTCGCCGTCACTACGACGATCCGGTGATGTCGCACTTCTACGGAGCCCCGGCCATGGCATTCATGACGGTCGGCGCGGGCGCGGTCGGGGTCGGCAGGGATGTCCTCGGCGTCTCGGTCGCGTTGGGGCTGGGCGTGGTGCTGTGGAGCGTGGGCACGGGACTCGGTCTGTGGACCGCGGTCGCCGTGCCCTACCGGGCGATCACCCGGCACCAGGTCGGCGACGACAGCGCCACGGGCGGCTGGCTGATGCCGGTCGTACCGCCGATGGTGTCGGCGACGACCGGCGCTGCCCTGGTGCCGCACCTCGCGGCCGGCCAGGCACGCGAGACCCTCCTCATGGTCTGCTATGCCTTCTTCGGTCTCACCGTCGTCGCCGGGTTCCTCGTGCTCAACCAGCTCTGGCAGCGACTCGTCCGCCACGGTGCCCTCGCCCCCGCGGCACTGCCCACCGTCTGGATCGTGCTGGGCTTCCTCGGCCAGTCGACCACCGCGGTCCACCATCTCGGCGAGCTCGCGCCCGCCGTGGTGCCGGACTACGGCCACGCGCTCAGCATGCTCGCGGTCTGCTACGGCGTCCCGGTGTGGGGCTTCACGGTGCTGTGGATCGTCCTGGCGCTCGCGCTGACCGTACGTCAGATCCGCGACGGTCTCCCGATGGCACCGACCTGGTGGTCGTTCACGTTCCCGATCGGAACCGTCGCGACGGGCAGCAGCGCCCTCGCCTCCGCAACCGGCCTGGCGCTCTTCGAAGTCGGCGCCGGACTCGCGACGCTCGGGCTGCTGGTGGGCTGGGTCGCCGCCGCGTACGCGACCGTAAGGCTGTTCAAGCGGTCGCCGGAGCGACCCCGGACCGAACCTGTTCTGCAATCAGATGGTTGCATATGGATTGTCGAAGTGCAACACTGAGGTTGCAGTTCCAATCCAAGGAGGAATCATGGTTCACACCACCGAAGAGCTCGCCGAGCTCGACAGCATCAGCCGTCAGATCCACATCGACTCCAGCGCCGAGAAGGTCTGGTCCCTGATCACCCGCCCAGGTTGGTACGTCAACGACGGCACCGTCCTCGACGGCTCGGACACCCGCGTCGAGACCGCCGAGGACGGCACCGAGGTCGCGGTGGTCACCCATCCGACGATGGGCGACTTCCGGTTCCGCACGGTCGAGCTCGACGAGCCGCGCTACGCCGCGTTCCGCTGGCTCGGCACCCCTTTCCGTGACGTCACCGAGGGCACTCTGGTCGAGTTCTGGATCGAGGAGAGCCCGGGAGGCGGGGTCACCCTCAAGGTCCTGGAGAGCGGCTTCTCGACCCTGTCCGAGGACCCGGCCGTCTGGCTCAAGGAGCGCGAGAGCAACGACAACGGGTGGGCGCAGGAGCTCGAGGTCGCCAAGGCGTACGTCGAGGCGCTGGCGTGACCGCGACTCCCACCCTTCCCGAGATGTGCGCGGCCCTGGGCGACCAGACCCGCTGGGACATCCTCACCCGGCTGGGGCAGGAGGCGATGTCCGCCTCCGCCCTGGCCCGGGTGCTCCCGGTCAGTCGCCAGGCGATCGTCAAGCACCTCGACGTACTCTCCGACGCCGGCCTCGTCACTGCCGAGCGCCGCGGCCGCGAGATCGTCTACGCCGCCCTCGGCTCCCGTCTCAACGCCCTCGCCCACGAGCTCGACCGCATCGGCAACGCCTGGGACACCAGGCTCCGCGCCCTCAAGTCCCTCGCCGAGACCCCGGACGGCCAGTAGCCGGGAACCTAGGCACCCCACCCGATCGCGAGCTCGACCGCCCGCCGCCACCGAGCGAACTCGGTCTCCCGGAGCTCGGCCGACATGGCCGGCCGCCACTCGGCCGCCTTGCGCCAGTGCCGCCGCAGGACCTGCCGGTCAGGCCAGTACCCGGCGCCGAGCCCGGCCGCATAGGCGGCACCGCGCGAGACCGTCTCGGCGACCATCGGACGGACGACGGGCATGTCGAGGAAGTCGGCGATGGTCTGCATGAGGAGGTTGTCGGCGGTCATACCGCCGTCGACGGCGAGCCGTGTCAGCGGTGCGGAGGCGTCGGCGTTCATCGCATCGATGACCTCGCGGGTCTGCCAGGCCGTGGCCTCGAGGACGGCGCGGCACAGGTGGGCCTTGGTGACGTACGAGGTCAGCCCGACGATCACGCCACGGGCATCGGGCTCCCAGTGCGGTGCGTACAGGCCGGTGAACGCCGGGACGACGTAGCAACCGCCGTTGTCGGCGACGGTCAGCGCCTGGGTCTCGATCTCGGCCGCGGAGCGGATCAGCCCGAGGCTGTCGCGGAACCACTGCACCAGTGCACCGGCTACGGCGATCGACCCCTCCAGCGCATAGGCGGCAGGCTCGCCCTCCATCGCGTGCGCGACCGTGGTGATCAGCCCGTGCTGCGAGCGCACCGGAGAGGAGCCGGTGTTGAGGAGCAGGAACCCGCCGGTACCGAAGGTGCACTTCGCGTCGCCGCGGTCGAACCCCGCCTGCCCGAACAGCGACGCCTGCTGGTCACCGATCACCGCCGTCACCGGGATCCCCGCGATCGGCGCGACCGTGGTCCCGAACGAGGAGACCGTCGGGCTGATCTCGGGCAGCATCGCCCGCGGCACCCGCATCGCCGCGAGCAGTTCCGGATCCCAGTCGAGGGTGCCGAGGTTCATCAGCATCGTGCGGCTGGCGTTGGTCACGTCCGTGACATGCGCCCCGCCGGACGCTCCGCCGGTCAGGTTCCAGACCAGCCAGGAGTCCACCGTTCCGAACAGGAGATCCCCGCGCTCCGCCCGATCCCGCAACGAAGGAGATGAGTCGAGCAGCCAGCGCACCTTCGGCCCGGAGAAGTACGTCACCAGCGGCAGCCCGCTCCGAGCCTGGATCTCGGCCTCGGTGAGATCCGCGGCGACCTCGGGTAGCACGGCGGACGACCGGGTGTCCTGCCACACGATCGCGTTGCGGACCGGCCGGCCTGTGTGCCGGTCCCACACCACCGTGGTCTCGCGCTGGTTGGTGATCCCCAGCCCGACCACCTGGGACGGAGAAGCCCCGGCATCCGCGAGCGCCTCCGGCACGACCCGGCAGACGATGTCCCAGATCTCCATGGGGTCGTGCTCGACCCAGCCCGCGCGCGGATAGTGCTGGTGATGCTCCCGCTGTGCCAGCGACACCATCCGGCCCTCGCGGTCGAAGAGCATGCACCGGGTCGAGGTCGTGCCCTGGTCAAGAGCGGCCACATACCGCGGAGGTCTCATGCCGCCGGCTCCGTAGGGCAGAGCAAAGAACACGGAACCGGCGGCCTGAGGCTCATGGTCGCTCGCTGGCGCTCGCTCATGCCGCCCGGCCGTGACCGAGCGCCCGCGAGATCGACCGGGAGACACCGACGACCTCCTCGACGAGATCCGACCGCGGCAGCCCACGTACGTCGCACAGCCGCCGCACCGGTCCGGCGATCCCGACCGCTGCGACGACATAGCCACCCCGGTCGCGCACCGGCGCCGCGATCCCAGCCAGCTCCGGCCGAGCCTCGGAGACGGCCGAGGCCCAGCCGGTGTCGCGGGCGTCCGCCAGTGCCCGTAACAGCGCCGACCGGTCGGTGATCGTCCGGAAGGTCAGCCGGTCCAGCCGCTTCCCGACGACGCTGCGGGCAGCGCCCGGATCGAACGCGACAAGCACCTTCCCGAGGGCAGTGGCGTGCAGCGGAAGCAACCGACCGGTGTCCATCACCTGCGCTCCGGGACCCGTCCGGAAGACGTGATGCGCCACCACCGCGGAGCCGTCGCGATAGGCCGCGATCCGCGCCTCCTCGCCCGTACGCGCCGCCAGGGTGTCCACCCAGTTGAGCGTCTCCGAGCGCAGCTCGTTGAGGTCCAGCGTCACAGACCCGAGATGCAGCAACCCCGACCCCACCGAGTAGCGCCCGGTGACCGGCTCCTGGTCGACGAACCTCGCCCCCATCAACGTACGCAGCAACCCGTGCGCCGTCGGCTTGGCCAGCCCCACCGCGGCCGCCAGCTCGCCCAGAGGCATCGGTTCACTCGCGGCGGAGAGCACACGCAATAGCGCAGCCGCCCGCTCGACGGATTGCACGGTCCGAGACATCGGGTAAAAGCGTAGGGGCCGAACAAATCACCGACCGGTGGTTCAGCCATCGGGGGACTCCCTGGTGCCGCCCGGCGAAACAGGCGAGCGTTCGACCATGCCGAACGCACGTCATTGTGACGCCTGTCACGCATCTCTACGGTGCAGAGGTCCGCCAAACCCCCACACGGCAGGAGCAAGCGCATGACAGAGCGAAACGCCTCGGGCTCCGTTTCGGCAGCACGTAGAACGCTCATCGGAGAGCTCAGTGCGGAGTTCGCCGGCACGATGATCCTGATCCTGTTCGGAGTCGGTGTGGTCGCGCAGGTCGTGACCGGCGACGGCGGGCTCGGCGACCACGACTCGATCGCCTGGGCCTGGGGGATCGGCGTGATGCTGGGCATCTACACCGCGGGACGGATCAGCGGCGCACACCTCAACCCGGCCGTCAGCCTCGCGATGGCAGTGTTCGGCGACTTCGAGTGGCGCAAGGTGCTGCCCTACAGCATCGCTCAGATCCTCGGCGCCTTCGTCGGCGCCGTCATCGTCCGCGCGGCCTACGGGGACGCGATCGCCAGCGTCGACCCCGGCCATACCCACGCCACCCAGGGCATCTTCTCGACGCTCCCGGGCAACGGCGACGCCGCGCTCGGGGTCAGCCTCACCACCGCCTTCGCCGACCAGGTGATCGGCACCGCGATCCTGCTGTTCCTGATCATGGCGATCACGGACGCGAAGAACTCCGCACCGATCGCCTGGTTCTCGCCCGTCGCAATCTCGTTCGTCATCGTCGGCATCGGCATGGCCTGGGGCACCAACGCCGGCTATGCCATCAACCCCGCCCGCGACTTCGGCCCGCGTCTGGCTTCCTTCGTCACCGGCTACGACGGGGCCTGGGTGACCGCGGCTGGCGATCTCTACTTCTGGATCCCGATCGTCGCCCCGCTCGTCGGTGGACTCATCGGTGCCGGAGCGTACAAGGTGTTGATCGCACGCTTCTTGCCCGCCGAGGAGGAGGCTGAGGAGACCAGCGACCTTCCTGCCGCCGCCTGACCACCGATCGCCCCGACTGAGACACAGCGAAGCAGAGAAACCGAGAGGACCGACATGCCCGACTACGTCGCAGCCATCGACCAAGGCACCACGAGCACCCGGTGCATGATCTTCGACCACGGCGGCAGGGAGGTGGCCCGCCACCAGCTGGAGCATCAGCAGATCCTGCCGAAGGCCGGCTGGGTCGAGCACAACCCGGTGGAGATCTGGGAGCGCACCAGGGCGGTGATCCAGATCGCGCTCGGGAGCAAGGGCCTGACGGACAAGGACATCGCCGCGCTCGGCGTCACCAACCAGCGTGAGACCACCGTGGTGTGGAACAAGAGGACCGGACGGCCCTACTACAACGCGATCGTCTGGCAGGACACCCGCACCGACCGGATCGCCTCCGCCCTCGACAAGGACGAGCGCGGCGACATCATCCGCCGCAAGGCAGGGCTCCCGCCCGCGACGTACTTCGCCGGAGGCAAGATCCAGTGGATCCTGGAGAACGTCGACGGTGTCCGCGAGGCCGCGGAGAACGGCGACGCCATCTTCGGCACCACCGACAGCTGGATCGTCTGGAACCTGACCGGTGGCCCCGCCGGGGGAGTGCACGTCACCGACGTCACCAACGCCAGCCGCACCATGCTGATGGACCTCGAGACCCTCGACTGGGACGAGGAGCTCCTCGGCTTCTTCGACATCCCGCGTCAGATGCTCCCCGAGATCCGGCCCTCCTCCGATCACAACGCCTACGGCACCACGCTGGAGAACGGTCCGTTCGGCGGCGAGGTCCCGATCACCGGCATCCTCGGCGACCAGCAGGCCGCCATGGTCGGCCAGGTCTGTCTGGACGCCGGCGAGGCCAAGAACACCTACGGCACCGGCAACTTTCTCCTCCTCAACACCGGCCAGGAGCTCGTACGCTCCCAGAACGGCCTCCTCACGACGGTCTGCTACCAGTTCGGCGACCAGCCACCGACGTACGCCCTGGAGGGCTCGATCGCCGTCACCGGCTCCGCCGTGCAGTGGCTGCGTGACCAGCTGGGGGTGATCAGCAACGCCACGCAGGTCGAGGCGCTGGCCAAGACGGTCGAGGACAACGGCGGGGTCTACTTCGTCCCGGCCTTCTCCGGTCTCTTCGCCCCCTACTGGCGCTCGGACGCCCGCGGCGTGATCGTCGGCCTGTCCCGGTTCAACAACAGCGGCCACATCGCTCGCGCGGCCCTGGAGGCGATCTGCTACCAGAGCCGTGACGTCGCCGAAGCGATGGAGAAGGACTCCGGCGTACGCCTCGAGGTCCTCAAGGTCGACGGCGGCATCACCGCCAACGAGCTGTGCATGCAGATCCAGGCCGACGTCCTCGGCGTCGAGGTCAGCCGTCCGGTCGTCGCCGAGACCACCGCCCTCGGTGCCGCCTACGCCGCCGGGCTCGCCGTCGGTTTCTGGAAGGACACCGACGAGCTCCGCCAGAACTGGAACGAGTCCAAGCGCTGGACGCCGGCCTGGAGCGAGGAGCAGCGCGAGACCGGGTACGCCGGCTGGCGGAAGGCCGTCGACCGCACGCTCGACTGGGTCGACGTCGACTGACGGCGTCGTTCCAAAACCGCCTGTTTGGGGTATGTGCGGGGCGACTCTTCGGACGTACGTTGCGAGTGGGCCCGGCCGGGGCCCAGGACCTGCCTCGACCGGTCTGTTGGCACACGACGACCGAGGAGGCAGCGATGTTCATCCAGATGATTCAGGGTCCCTGCACCAAGCAGGACGAGGCCCACCAGTTGCTCGACGAGTGGCGGCGCGATCTGGCGCCGGGCGCGACCGGGTGGCTGGGTGGCACCTACGGATTCACCGACGACGGCCAGCTCATCGGGGTGGTCCGCTTCGAGTCGCGCGAGGCGGCGATGGCCAACTCAGACCGCCCCGAGCAGGGGGAGTGGGCCGCGAAGATGGCCGAGGTCATGGACGGGCCGATGGAGTTCCACGACTGCGACGACGTCACGCTGCTCTTCGACGGCGGCTCCGACGACGCCGGGTTCGTGCAGATCATCCGTGGCAAGGTCGATGACCCGAGCCGACTCAAGACGATGATGACGACCGACACCACCCAGCTGCACGAGATGCGCCCCGAGATCCTCGGCGGCACCCTCGCGATCGAGGCGGACGGCAGCTTCGTCGAGACCATCGCGTTCACCAGCGAGGCCGAGGCCCGCAAGGGCGAGCAGATCGAGCCCCCGGAAGACGTACGCCGCGAGCTCGACTACGCGATGCAGGGCGCGACGTACTACGACCTCCACCGCCCCTGGTTCGAGAGCGCCTGAGGAGGCCCGCGATGTTGACCGACAGCAGCGTGATGGCGAACATCCCGGCCGCCGACCTCGAGCGGGCTCGTCGCTTCTACGCCGACAAGCTCGGGCTCGAGCCGAGCGGTGAGGACCCGGGCGGGCTGATCTACACGACGTCGGGTGGGACGTCCTTCCACCTCTACGAGACCGAGCAGGCGGGCAAGGCCGGGCACACGATCGCCCTGTTCCACGTGGCCGACGTCGGCAAGGAGACCGAGGACCTGCGCGCCAAGGGGGTCAGCTTCGAGCACTACGAGATGCCCGGGGTGACCTGGGACGGCGACGTAGCGGGTCTCGGTGAGGCTGGGCATGCCGCCTGGTTCAAGGACAGCGAGGACAACATCCTCTGCATCGACGACGCGGTGCCTGCCTGACGAGATGACAGAGGGACAGAGGGGCTCGGCTCAGCCGGGTCCCTCGCCCGCACCCACGTGCTGAGCCAGGAACGCCTGCAGACCCACGCGATCGATCGCGTCGAGCTGGGCCTCGAACCAGTCGGCGTGCTTCTCCTCGTCGCGGACCATCTCCTCGAAGACGGCCGCGGTGCCGTGGTCGCCGAGCTCGTGGCATTCCTTGGCGCCGGCGTTGAACTGCGCGACCGCGGCGCGCTCGCTCGCCAGGGCCAGGGAGAGCATCTCCTCGGCGGTCTCACCGACCTGGATGGCGTTGAGGCGCTGCACGTTAGGGTGGCCGTCGAACATCAGGATCCGGTTGATGATGTCGTCGGCGTCGCGCATCTCGTCGATGGAGAGGTCGTAGAAGACCTTGCCGAGCTTCGGCAGACCCCAGTTGTCGAGCATCCGAGCATGCAGGAAGTACGTGTTGGTGACCGTGAGCTCGAAGGTGAGCGCCTCGTTGAGGAGCTCGACGACGCGTGGATCGACTGGCTGCATGACGTACCTCCGGTAACGGGATCTGCCCCGATACTCGCACGGCACCCCGGGAGTGAGGACAGACTCAGTTTGTGACCGGTTGCGTACGTCAGCTCGCGGCGCCGTCGGCCACGAGGTGCGAGCACTCCTGCTCGAGATGCTGGCTGACCAGCTTCTTCACCGAGAAGATGCACGAGCCGCAGTCCTGAGCGGCTCCCGTCGAACGGCAGATCGCGCTGACCGTGCGCGCCCCGTCGGCCAGCGCGGCGTCGACGTCACGGTCCGTGACGACTCGGCACTGGCAGACGATCATGCGATTAGGTTAGCCGAACCTAATCAAGAAGACGAGCGGGCGTCCCAATTCTTACCTTTCGGTCCTGTCGCACAGATTCACATTCTCCCGGTATGGTCCAGGTCACACCGTCGCTCCCGCCCTCGGAGGATCTCTTGCGCATCGCAGTCATCGGCACCGGCTTCGGCGGCCTGGCCGCCACGATCGAGCTCAAGAAGCGCGGCCACGACGACATCGTCGTCTTCGAGAAGGCCGGAGACGTCGGCGGTGTCTGGCGCGAGAACACCTACCCGGGCGCCGCCTGCGACGTACCTTCCAGCCTCTACTCCTACTCCTTCGAGCCCAACCCGCACTGGCCCCACAAGTTCTCCCGCCAGCCCGCGATCCTCGACTACATCCACCGGGTCGTCGACAAGTACGACGTACGCCGCCACATCCGGTTCCACACCGAGGTGACCGCCGCCCACTGGGACGACGAGTCGAAGACCTGGCAGCTCGAGCTCAGCACGGGCGAGACGGAGACGGTCGACCTGTTCGTCCCCGCCGTCGGCCAGCTCTCCCGGCCCTCGATCCCGAACATCCCCGGCGCCGGCACGTTCCGCGGAGCGGCCTTCCACTCGGCCGAGTGGAACCACGACCTGAGCCTCCACGACAAGCGGGTCGCGGTGATCGGCACCGGGGCCAGCGCCATCCAGTTCGTGCCCGAGGTGCGCAAGGACGCGGCGCAGGTGCTTCTCTTCCAGCGTTCGGCGCCCTACATCGTCCCGCGCAAGGACTTCGAACGCACCGACGCCGCCAGCCCGATCCCGCAGCTCCTCAACCGCGCGAAGATCTGGGTCCAGGCCGAGTGGCTCACCACGTCCTTCCACGTCAAGCCGTTCGGGGCGGTCATGCGGGCCTGGTCCAAGCGCCACATGAAGGCGCAGACCGCGGCGAAGCCGGGACTCTTCGAAAAGGTCTGGCCCGACTACCCGTTCGGCTGCAAGCGCATCCTCTTCGCCGACGACTACCTGCCGGCCCTCGCCCAGCCCAACG
Organism: Nocardioides sp. NPDC000445; assembly: GCF_040300245.1. Classification (NCBI taxonomy): domain Bacteria; kingdom Bacillati; phylum Actinomycetota; class Actinomycetes; order Propionibacteriales; family Nocardioidaceae; genus Nocardioides; species Nocardioides sp. NPDC000445. The sequence continues at coordinate 185,568 of NZ_JBEPDH010000014.1, forward strand.
TGGACGTGATCACCGACGACATCGTCGAGATCACCCCGGCCGGCGTGACGACCTCCGACGGGCAGCACCACGAGGTCGACGTGATCATCTGGGGCACCGGCTTCAAGGCCACCGACTTCCTCGCCCCGATGACGATCACCGGCACCCAGGGCCGCGACCTGCACACCCATTGGAAAGACGGCGCCCATGCCTACCACGGCATGACCGTCCCGGGTTTCCCCAACCTGCTGATCATGTACGGCCCCAACACCAACACCGGCGGCGGCTCGATCATCTTCTTCCTGGAGACCCAGGCCCGCTACCTCGGCCGGTACGCCGACCACGTCGCCGACGCCGGCCCGCTCGAGGTGCGCGCGGAGGTCGAGGAGGCCTACGACGCGCGGATCCAGGACAAGCTGGCCGACAGCGTCTGGAGCAAATGCACCTCCTGGTATCGCGAGCGGAACGGCCGCATCACCACCAACTGGCCCAGCATCTCGGCCCACTACCGCCGCAGCGCCAGCTACGACAAGGCCGACTACACGCCGGCCTGAAACGATCTGATGGGTCATTGTGACCATCTTGTGCATTCCCTAATTCGTGTCTGAGGCCACATACTCGAAGGGATGACTACCTCAACCCCCCGGCGGCGACACTTCGCCGCGAGTCCTTTCAAGGCAGATCCCGAGCCGGTCATTGAGCAGTTCGAGTCAGGGGACCTGGTTTCCCACGACTCCTTCGGCCTGGGTCGGGTCGTCAACAAAGAAACGGCCGCAGTCACTGTCGACTTCGGTCCCCGACTGGTGCGTATTGCCAGCCCCTTCCCCAAGCTTTCCAAGCTCTGACAATCGTCTGAGCTGCACGAGAATCGCCCTCCCCGAGCATTGCTCGGAGAGGGCGATCTCGCTTGTGAAGGGCTACCTCCGTTTCGCCGGATAGGCCGCGTCGACCTCGACCTCGACGAGCCATCCGTCGACGGGCAGGTTCTCGATCTCGAGCGCGAACCGCGACGGCCGGGCAGGATTGACGACCATCGGAGCCGCCGGCGCAGCTGTGCCCAGCGGCACCGGGATCGCCTCGCCGGTCGAGACCGACGTGTTCGCGAAGAACTGCCGGTAGGCCCGGTTCCAGCCCGCGAAGTCCATCTTCGCCTCGCCCGCGGGGTTCTGCAGGAAGACGCGCATCGTGATCACGTCGTCGTAGGAGAGCCCGGCCGCCTCGAGGTTCTCCCCGATCCGGCGCAGCACGTTGATCCCCTGGGCCTCGGTGATGGTGACGCCCGGCGGCAGCTCACCACCCGGGAACACCGCGGTGTCGATGTAGGCCGCCTCGCCGCTCGCCGTGGTGTTGAGCCGGGACGGACCGAGCCCGCTCGTCTTGTAGACCGCGGCCTCCGGCCCGATCGCGACGCCGTTGGCGATCGATGGGTTGTCCTGCCCCGCGGGCAGTACCGAGATCGTCTCTCCGCCGCGTGGCGGAAAGGCCGACCACTTGCTCCCGGCGACAGCCGCCGTCGGAGCGACCAGAGCCGCGGTCAACCCGACCACAGCCACCACCTTCGTACGCGGCGACATCACGCCGTCACCCGCGCGTGCAGCTTCTCGACGGCTGCCCGGGCGGCCGTGATCGCGCCGTGCTGCCAGGCCACGGAGTGGCTGAGGTGGTCACCGGCGAAGTACGTGTTGCCGGTGGCGTCCAGCAGCCGCGTGTAGAGCGGATCGGTGTCGGCCGTCGTCGAGTAGGCCCAGGCTCCCTCGGAGAACTTCTGCGACTTCCAGTCCTGGCTGTAGGAGGCGGTGATGCCCTTGCCGTAGACGTCCCCGAAGATCTGCTTGCCCATGTCCACCGCTCGCGAGAGCCGCTGCGCGGGGCTGAGCGCACCGTAGGTGTCGGCCGCGCTACCGGTGTTGTAGTAGCCGATCATCGTGCCCTTGTCCCCGTTGAACCCGTACGACGGGTGCCACAGGTTGCGTAGGTCGAGGCGGGTGTTGGTGATGCCGCCGTAGATCCGGAAGTCCTCCTCCCACCAGCGCCGGTCGTACTCGATCCCGATCTTGCCGGCGTTCGAAGGCCCGAATGACTTCAGGCTCGCGGTGATGTCGGCGCCGAGGTTGTGCTGGACCTTGGCCGCGATGTTCGGCGGCATGCAGTTGATCGCGAAGTCCGCCTTGATGGTCTCGGTCCTGCCGCGAGCCTTGTAGGCCACCGAGACGCCGGTCGAGGTGTTGTTCCACTCGATGACCTCGGCCCCGTAGCGGATGTTGCGCGCCCCGATGGCCTGGGCGAAGGCGTTCGGGATCGCGTCCATGCCGCCGACCGGCTGATACATCATCATCGCCTGGTCGTAGCCGAACTCGAAGGAGAAGTACTGCCCCAGCCCGGCGGCGAGGACCGCACTCATCGAGTTCGGGGCGACCTCGGTGCCCGACTCCTGCCCGGCCCCGGGCTCGACCGTGTAGCCCGCGCGGCTGGAGCCGGTGTAGGCGTACCCCTCCGCCTTGGAGCCGAGGTCGCCGAAGTTCCTCAGGAAGGCGATCAACGCCTCCTTGTCGGCGGCGGTCAGCTCCTCGTCCAGGGCACCCTTGTCGGTCGCCTTCGCGAGCAGCTCGGAGACATAGCCGTACGTGTCCGCCTTGGCGTGACGCATCTGCACCGCGCCGATCCCGTGGTCGCCGGGGTAGTAGAGCAGTGCGTTCGCGTTTTGGTTGGTGAACGCCTCGATCGGGACCCCCAGCTCCTTGCAGTAGTCCAGCGTGATGTGGCTCTGCGGCAGCCGCCCGGGCCCCGCGTTCATGTACTGCCCCTTGGAGAACCCGGCCACCTGCGTGACCCCGTTCAGATCGGTCACCCGGGTCCCGCCGCGCACGGTGAAGTTGCGACCGCCCGGCCGCTCGCGCCCCTCGAGCACGGTGACCTTGTAGCCACCCTTGAGCAGCTCGTACGCAGCGGTGAGCCCGGCGATGCCGCCGCCGAGGATGACCACCGACTTGCTGCCGGCCCGGGCGAGATCGGAAGGCTTGGGAGGAGTGAAGCTGGGCGTCTCCGCGGCGTGAGCCGAGGTGAGCCCGAGAGCACCCATGCTGTGCAACATGACTCCCGCGCCACCGGCGAGGCCGACGTTGCGCAGGAAGTTCCGACGTGACTGAGTCTGCGTCATGTGGGGGTATCCAATCTGTTGGGGACGCCCCGAAACGTAGGAAGCCTTTGTTGCACCGCGATTGCGATCGCGTCTCACTGGAATGCGCATTCCTGAACTGGTGAGTAGTCCTAGGATCGATCCGTGACCGTTACCATCCGCGATGCAGCTCCCGCCGACGTACCCGAGATCCTCCGCCTCGTCCACGCCCTGGCCGTCTACGAGAAGGAGCCCGACGCCGTCGAGGCCACGGAGGCCGACTTCACCGCGGCGCTCTTCCCCGAGTCCGGCACCCCGACCACCCGCTGCCTCATCGCCGAGGTCGACGGCACGGTCATCGGCATGGCGGTCTGGTACGTCACCTTCTCCACCTGGACCGGCCGCAACGGCATCTGGCTCGAGGACCTCTTCGTCGACCCCGCCCACCGCGGCGCCGGCGCCGGCAAGGCCCTCCTCGTACGCCTCGCCGAGATCTGCGTCGAGAACGACTGGCGCCGCCTCGAGTGGTGGGTGCTGACGTGGAACGAACCGTCGATCGCCTTCTACCGCTCCCTCGGGTCGGTCCCGCAGAACGAGTGGGAGGTCCACCGCATCGACGGCGCCGCGCTCAAGGAGCTGAGCGCCGCCGGCGGTAGCTGACCTCAGGCGTACGCAGCGGCGAACCGCCGAGCCCACTCCCCGAAACCGCGTGCCGGCCGGCCCAGCACCTCCTCGACGTGCGGGCTGACCGCCTGCTCGTCGGCGGTGGGGTGCCCGAGGATGGCGAGCGTCCCCTCGACCACCTCCGGCGGCATGAACGCCGACATCTGGCGGCGTGCCTGCTCCGGGGACAGCTCGACGAACTCCAGCGGACGCCCGGTTGCCGCGGCGATCTCCTCGACCCGTTGCCGCGGCGTGGTCGCGGTGGGGCCGGTGATCTCGTACGTCCGCCCCGAATGACCGTCCTCGGTCAGAGCCACCGCGGCGACCGCGGCGATGTCGAGGGGATCGACGACGGGAAGCGCGACATCTCCGTACGGCGCGTGGACGGCGTTCATCTCCTTGATCATCGGCACCCACGCGAGCGCGTTGCTCGCGAAGCCGCCGGGGCGCAGGATCGTCCACTCCATCGCCGAGCCCCGCACCGCCTCCTCGAGCTCGGCGAGCGGTGCGTGCGACGGCGTCCCCGGCCGGGTGCCGACGGCCTGCGAGGACAACAGCACCACACGGCGTACGCCTGCCGCCTCGGCATGCTTCATCAGCGCCGGCCCGTCGACGTGAGCGCCGGCACCGCTGACCAGCACGAACAGCGCGTCGGCACCCGCGAGGGCCGGCGCCAGGGTCGCGACGTCGGAGAGGTCGGCCACCGCGGTGACGACTCCGGGACGGGAGGGCAGTGCAGCGGACGTCGCGCGCGAGACGGCCGTGACGGCGTGCCCAGCGTCGGCCAGCAGCTCGACGAGCGGCTGCCCGACATTCCCCGTCGCTCCGGTGATGACGATCATCGAGGTCTCCATTCGTGATTGGGATCTGGTGATGGAACGACGTTAGATCCCTCGATACAGTGGGTTCCCCAAGGTAAGTATTGGAGCGAGATGACCTGGCGTCCGAGCACAGACGAGCCGGTGGCGGCCTGTCCGATCACCCCGGCGGTCGAGCTGATCTTCAGCCGATGGACCACCCCGATCCTGTGGACGCTGCACGAGTTCGGGACCCAGCGCTTCGTGGAGCTGGAGCGCCGCCTCGGCACGATCTCCTCGAAGGTGCTGACCCAGCGCCTACGCCAGCTCGAGCGCGACGGCCTCGTCGAGCGCCGCTACCACGCCGAGGTGCCGCCCCGGGTGGAGTACGACATCACCGACCTCGGCCGCAGCCTGCAGCCGGTCTTCGCCGCCGTCGGCAACTGGTCGGAGGCGAACATGCCGGCCGTGGAGACGGCGCGGCAGGCCTACACCGGTCCGCTACCCCGCTGAGGCCTCCGGGGCAGCCCCCGGCCCGGGCAGCACGCCGATGTCGTCGGCATGCATCGGCTCGCCGCAGCGGGAGCACCGCAGATCGACCTGCCCGACCTCCCCGCACGCGTGATGCCGGTAGAGCACGGGCGGCCCGGCCTCGCCCGCGAGCCACTTGTCACCCCACCCGACCATCACCATCAGCACGTCGACGAGCTCGCGCCCCTTCTCCGTCAGCACGTACTCGTAGCGCGGCCGGTTGTCGTACGCCTGCTTCTCCAGCACCCCGTGCTCGACCAGATGCCCGAGTCGCTCGGTGAGCACCTTCCGGGAGATCCCGAGATCCGCCTGGATCTGGTCGAAGCGGTTCATGCCGACCCAGATGTCGCGCAGCACGAGAGGCGACCACGGCTCCCCGATCACATCGAGCGTCCGCGCGATCGAGCAGGCCATGTCACCGAAGTTCGTACGTTGCATGACCCGAATCTACCATTTGGGGTTCCTTGAAGGAACTCAGAGTGTTACGGTCACAGAGTCTCTTCAGGAAACTCTGACCTCAGGGAGCGATCATGAGCAAGGTCCTCGCAGCACTCTCGGTCTCCGTCGACGGCTTCATCACCGGACGTGGCCCCGGCCCCGGTCGCGGCCTGGGGGACGGTGGCGTCCTCTTCGACTGGTACTTCGACGGAGACACCCCCAGCCAGGTCTTCGACGGCTTCAAGCTCTCCGAGCCGAGCGCCCGCGTCTTCGACGCCCTGGCCGCACGCGACGGGGTCAGCCTCGCCGGCCGCAACACCTACGACGACTCCGGCTGGGACACGGGAGGAGCACCGCATCCCACCGCTCCGCTGGTCGTCCTTTCCCATCGTCCGGCGCCTGCGACGCACGACCGCCAGACCTTCGCCACCACCATCGAGGACGCGATCGCCCTCGCCAAGGAGCAGGCCGGCGGCAAGGACGTCGGACTCATGGGCGGTGGCGTCGTGACCGAAGCACTGCGGGCCGGCCTCGTCGACGAGATCGTCCTCCACCAGGTCCCGGTGCTCCTCGGCGCCGGCCGCCGCTTCTTCAACGAGCTCCCCGAGCACATCTCGCTCGAGATCGTCGACGTCGTCCCCGCCCCCGGCGTCACCCATCTCCACTACCGCGTCATCCGCTGATTCACAGCAAGGAGAAGACCGATGATCAACCCCGACGTACGCCCCTTCCTCGAGGGGACCGCCCTGGCCCATGTCGCCACCATCGGACCCGACGGCGCCCCGCGCACCTCCCCGGTCTGGATCGGCACCCATGGCGACCACGTCGTCTTCCTCACCGGAAACCGCGGCCGCAAGTACCGCAATCTCCATACCGACCCGCGGATCGCGCTCTCCCTGGCGCCGCAGGAGAACGACTTCATGCCGGTGATCCTCCGCGGCTGCGTCGTCGGCTGGGTCGAGGACGACACGCGCTGGGAGATCATCGACGAGCTCGCCACCCGATACACCGGCGCGCCCTATCCCCGCGAGGTCGATGCGTACGGCGACCGTGCCGTCGCCCTGATCGACCTCGACTACCAGCACATCGGCGTCGGCTGAGCCGTCCGCCGGTTCACTTCTCCCCGAGCACGGTCGCGACCAGCCCCTCGACCTCCTCCGTACGCAGCGGCACCGGCGTCATCAGCCGCCGATAGAACACCGCGCCGGCCAACGCCTCCGCCGCCCGCTCCGGATCCCCGACATACTGCCCCGACTCCCGCAGCCGGGCGAGTGCATCGACCAGCCGCGTACGCCGCTGCGCGCTGTACCGGTGGTGCAGCTCCCGTAGGCCCGGGTCGCGCTCGGCGCCGTCGAGCACGGCGGGGAGGCAGTCGGACATCAGCGACGACTGCATGGCAGAGGCGAGATGGGCGACGATCGCGACCACATCGGCGCGTGGGTCCTGCCCGCCGGCTTCCGGCCGCGGCTGCACGTTGAGCGTCTCCATAGCCTCGGCGACCAGGCTGAGCCGGTCGTGCCCCAGCCGATAGATCGTGCTCCGGGCGACGCCGGCGCGGGTCGCCACCCCGTCGATGCTGAATCCGCCGTACCCCCGCTCGGCGAGCTCCGCGAGCGCCGCTTCGAGCACTCTCTCCCGGCTGCGCACCACTCGTGGATCCGTACGCCCTTGACGAGAAGCCATGTGTGGAGCCTACTATGCAACAGTAGTGTTGCAGAGAGGAGAGACAGATGATCCCAGGATTCCGCTACATCGTCGACGACATCACTGCCGCCGTCGCCTTCTACCGCGAGCTCGGGTTCGAGGACGTCGGTCCGAAAGCCGGCGGCTTCGCGATGCTCGAGGGTCACGGACTGCGGCTGATGCTGAACACCCCCGGTGCCGGCGGCGCCGGGCAGGCCGCCGACGACGGCAAGGTGCCGAGCCCCGGTGGCTGGAGCCGTATCCAGCTCGAGGTGGCCGATGTCGACCAGGAGCTCCGTCGTCTGAGTGAGGCCGGAGCCCGGGTACGCACCAGCCGCATCGATGGCCGGGGCGGCGCCCAGGCCGTGGTCGAGGACCCGGCCGGCAACCCGGTCGAGCTCTTCACGCCCGCCTGACCGGTGGTCACGAGGCCCCTGGTGCCGGGTGCAGCAAACGGCCCACGGGGCCTTGTGTCGGGGGTCTAGAGTGGGGCCCAGAACATCGCACGAAAAAAGTTGCCCTGGCGATTTGAAACGGCGTCAGGGTGTGTGTAGTGTTCTCCGAGTCGCCAGGGTGCGGCGGGAAGCAAGCGCGAGTCTTCGGGCGGGCTTCCGGCCCCGGAGCGGCCACCTCCACTCTTCGAGCATCGCTCGAGCCAGGGTGTTCTAGATGTTGATCTTCGAATCGGCGAAAGAACCTCAGGGTCTGGTTCAACCAGATCAGCACGGCCATGGGTGGGACCGGTTGAAGCGATGAACACCGCGGGGTTTCCCGAATTGGTGATTAGAGCGAAAGCCACTAAAGTCCTCCAGGACCGAGGCGGATAAGGCTTCAAACTTTCAGCAAGAAAGCGCGGAAAGCGCCGAATTGCGAAAGCGAGAATGGCTCCGCTAAAGTTCTGAAAGACAAAGCAGAAACACAACTGCTAATCCAGCGGAAAGCGCGAAAGCGCCGAGTTGGTAAAGCGAGAGCGGCTCTGATAAAGTCTGCGGGGCAGGACCGGAAGAAAGGCTTCTGGAGCTGGCAAGGAAACGCGAGAGCGGCGAATTGCGAAAGCGAAAGAGTGC
>NZ_JBEPDH010000015.1:0-188006 GCF_040300245.1 Nocardioides sp. NPDC000445
CCCGTCTCAAAGCGACACTCGGTTACCCCGCCGCGGCCGGGGGGATTCTACCCGCGCGCCCAGACGCCCCCCCCCGCGGTCCGGGGGCCGGCGCGGCCCCGGCCGGGCCCCCCCGCGGCCACAGACCTCATCGATTCTGCCCAGGAGAAGACTCATGAACATCGCACTATGGATCGTCGCCGGCCTGATGGCCGCCATCTACCTGCTCTCCGGCTTCGGAAAGCTGTTGGTCCCCAGGGAGAGGATGGCCACGATGGGCGACGCCTCGCGCTGGGTCCTCGACTTCCGGCCCGCGACCCTCAAGACCATCGGCGGCCTCGAGATCCTCGGCGCCATCGGTCTGATCCTGCCCGCCCTGCTCGACATCGCGCCGATCCTGGTGCCGCTGGCGGCAAGCGGGCTGACACTGATCATGGTCGGCGCCGTGACCTTGCGGATCCGCAGAGGCGAGACGAAGGCCGCGCTGGTGGACGCGACCTACCTCGCCCTGACCGCTTTCGTGGCGATCGGCCGGTTCGCCTGGGTCCCCTTCACCGCCTGATCACACCGTCTCGAAGCCGGCCATCATCGCCATGTCCTCGTGCTCCAGGTTGTGGCAGTGGATCAGGAACCGGCCGGCGTACTTCTCGAACTTCACCCTGACCCGGACGGCCTCGTAGGGGCGTACGTCGACGGTGTCCTTCCAGCCGAGGTCCATCGGACCCGGGCCGCGGTTGCCGCGCCGCAGGACCTGGAAGGGCGAGAGGTGGACATGGACGGGGTGGTGCGCGTCGGTGAAGAACTCCCAGATCTCGGTGGACTCCAGCGGCACCCGGGCCTGCGGCACCGCGGGGTCGAAGGGCTTGCCGTTGATCCCCCAGCCCCGGCGGCCGTGCACCTTCGCCTGGCGGAAGTGCCACCTGCGGACGACCGCGCCGTCGGGCGCCTCGGGCTCGGGTACGTCGGCGAGCCGCTCCGCCAGCCGGACGTCGTCGGCCGCGCGCCGGGCGATGCGGAACCGCATCACCTGGGCGGTGCGGCCGGTGCCGAGACGGTTGCGCATCTCGACCGTCGTGCCCGGCGCCAGCGACCGGAAGTCGACGACGACGTCGAACCGCTCACCGGAGGCCATCGTGATCTCACCGTGCTCGACCGGGGCCGCGAGGAGCCCGCCGTCGGAGCCGATCTGGGTGAACGCCACCGGCCGTCCGTCGGAGGTACGCAGGCTCAGCGCGTAGCGACGCGCGTTGGAGGCGTTGAGCAGCCGCAGCCGATACTGCGCCGCGTCGACCTCCGCCTCCGGCCACGGGGCGCCGTTGACGAGGATGACGTCGCCGAGCACGCCGGCCATGTAGCGGTCCTCGACGCCGGGCTCGCCGAGCAGCTCCGGGTCGAGCGCGGGATAGCGCAGCGTGCCGTCCTCGTCGAAAGCCCTGTCGGCGATCATCAGCGGGATCTCCCGCTCGCCCCGTGGCAGCGAGAGCGCGTCCTCCTCGTCGTCGCGGATGATGTGGAAGCCGGCCAGCCCCCGCCACACCTGCGGGGCGGTGAAGTCCATCCGGTGGTCGTGGTACCACAGCGTCGTCGCCGGCTGCTCGAGCGGATAGCGGTAGTCCCGCTTCCCCGTCGTGACCTGCGCCTTCGGGTCGGCCATGGCCTCGTGGCCACCCCCGTGACCGGCGTGGTGGGCGTGGTCCGACTCGAAGCCAGGAGGCAGCAGCAGATCCGTCGGCCAGCCGTCGCTCTTCGCCGGGGTGTGCCCGCCGTGGAGATGCGTCGCGGTCGGCAGCGTGAGGGCGTTGGTGTGGCGCACGGTCACCGCCTCGCCGCGGCGGGTCTCGAGCGTCGGCCCGGGAAAGACCCCGTCGTACGTCATCATCTCGGTCCGCAGCCCGGGCAGGATCTCCACCGACGCGGTGCGCTGGGCGATCTCGATCAGTTCGCCCGACGGCCGCTTGACCGGCGGCAGCGGCAACGGAGTCTCGTACGCCTTCGGCAGCCGTGCCGCGCTGCGCAGGATCCGTCCGGTCTGCCCGGGGGCCTCGCCGCACGCGGCCAGCGATCCGGCGATCGGGGCAGCCAGTCCGGCGCCGAGGAGGGTGCGTCGTCCGATCCTCATCACCGGACCTCCCGCGGGCTGCCGGCGCCGCGGCGTACGGCGGCGATGGCCACGGCCACCGCGATGCCGACGGTGAGGACGCCGACCGGGACGTGCAGCTGCAGGACCCGGGTGTAGCCGAGGATCGCCTGGACGTGGATGAGGAAGAAGAGCGCGACCGACCAGATGAGGAACCACCAGCGCCCGCGCATCGCCACGACGGCGCATGCGGCGATCGGCAGCAGCAGGCCGAGGCCCTGCAGTGCGACCGCACCCGCGGAGTGGAGGCCCAACGCCTCGAAGGTGCCGGCGAAGTAGGAGCCGATGAAGATCGGTTGCCCGATCGCGAAGAGCGCGGTCAGAACCGCGACGGCTCGGAAGCAGAAGAGGCTGACCCGTGGTCGGCGCTCGCGTGTCTGGGTGGTGGTCACACCACGACGATATGTAGCCGCGGTACCTATGGCATCGGGCGTTCCCCTGACTGTCGGCGGATCCTCGTCGGGGTCAGCCCTGGTGGGTGAAGACCTCGTCGCGGGCCGTGTCGAGACCGATCTGGAGGGCACCGCGGAGCACGGGGTCGCCGGAGATCTCGGTGGGGACGACGGTCGGGACGTTGGGGCCGAGGGCGGCGATCGCCTTCTGCACGCGGGCGGCCAGGACCGGCCCGCCGGCGCGTCCGACCTCGCCCGCGAGCACGCAGAGCTCGGGGTCGAGCACGACACAGATGCCCGCCAGGCCGAGGGCGAGCCTCCTGGCCAGCTCCTCGAGGAACGGCTCGGCGTCGGGGTCGCCGCCGGCGGCCGCGCGTACGCATTCCACGCCGCTGCCCTTCAGCCCGAACGCCCGGGCGAGGACGTCCATGGCCTCGACGCTGACCAGCGACTGGAAGGCCGCGTGCTGCGGGCTGTCGGTGCCGTGGGGCGTGGAGGCGCCTGGAACCGCCAGATAGCCGATCTCGCCGGCACCGCCGCCGGCGCCGCGGTGGAGGCGGCCGTCGACGATCACCGCGAGACCGAGGCCCCGGTCGATCCAGGCGAGCACCGAGTCCTTGACGCCGTGGGAGGCGCCGGCGGACTGCTCGGCGAGCCCGGCGAGGTTGACGTCGTTCTCGATCAGTATCGGCCGCTGGAAGCTGCGGCGGAGGTCCTGGAGGACGCCCGCGCGCCAGTCCGGCAGGTCGTTGGCGAAGCGGAAGTCGCCGGTGCGCGGGTCGACCATCCCGGGCGTACCGATCGAGAGGCAGCGGAGCTGCGTCATCGTGATGCCGGCGCTCCGGGTGGCGTCGGCGACGGTGGCCCGGACCGCCTCGACCGGGTCGGAGGTCTCGTGGGGGTCGAGCGCGCCGGTGGCCAGCTCGGTGCCGGTGATGTCGGCGACCGACGCGGTGATCTGGTCGGGTCCGATGTGGAGGGCCGCCACATAGCCCGCCGACGGGACCACGCCGTAGAGCGCGGCGTTGGGGCCGCGACCGCCCTGCTGGGTCCCGACGACCTCGACCAGGCCGCGCTCGCCGAGCCGGGTCAACAGCTGTCCCGCGGTCACCTTCGAGAGGCCGACGAGCTCGCCGAGCCGGGTCTTCGTCACCGGCCCGTTCGAGAGCATCAGGTCGAGCGCCGCGCGGTCGTTGGTGTCGCGGATCAGGTGTGTCTTGGGCGGCTTCGACATCGGCGGCGCTCCTTTCGAGGGTCGGGGTGGCGTACGGAAAGCAACCTAACAATTGCAGGGCTCGTGCCGGGGTTTGTCCACGCAGGGTCTAGACGTTAACTGTAAAGGAACCTTACAGTGGGGCTTCGATCGCCATCCTTCTCAACCCCCATCAAGGAGTTTGGAATGCGTACTACCACGAAGATCGCCGTTCTCGGCGGGATCTTGCTGGCGCCCGTCCTGGCCATGTTGCCGACGAGCCCCGCAAGTGCGCACGGCTACATCTCGAACCCCCCGAGCAGGCAGGCCCAGTGTGCTGCCGGCACCGTCGAGTGCGGGGACATCAAGTACGAACCCCAGAGTGTCGAGGGCCCGAAGGGCCTGACCAGCTGCTCCGGCGGCAACTCGAGGTTCGCCGAGCTCGACGACGACTCCAAGAACTGGCAGGCCACGCCCGTCGGCCGGACCCAGACGTTCACCTGGTCACTGAGCGCCCGGCACAGCACCAGCACCTGGCAGTACTTCATCGGTGGCACCAAGATCGCCGAGTTCGACGACGGTGGCGCGCAGCCGCCGGCGACCGTCGAGCACCAGGTCGACTTCGGGTCGTTCACCGGCCGGCAGAAGGTCCTCGCGGTCTGGAACGTCGCCGACACGGCGAACGCCTTCTACGCCTGCATCGACGTGAACATCGGCGGCACCGCCACCGACCCGGAGACGCCGGCACCGGTGGCCGGTGAGTTCCCGGTCAGCGAGGAGCAGTTCAACCAGCTCTTCCCCAACCGCAACCCCTTCTACACGTACGCGGGCCTGGTCGAGGCGCTCAGCGCCTATCCGGAATTCACCAATGCTGGGGACGAGGCGACCCAGAAGCGCGAGGCTGCCGCGTTCATCGCCAACGTCGCCCACGAGACCGGTGACCTGCTCTACGTCGTCGAGCAGAACGAGGCCAACTACCCGCACTACTGCGACACGTCCCAGCCCTACGGCTGTCCGGCCGGCAACGACCAGTACTACGGCCGCGGGCCGGTCCAGCTGAGCTGGAACTTCAACTACAAGGCCGCCGGCGACGCGCTCGGGATCGACCTGCTCAACAACCCGAACCTGGTCGCCACCGATCCGGCGGTCGCCTGGAAGACCGGGCTCTGGTACTGGAACACCCAGAACGGCCCGGGCACCATGACGCCGCACGCGGCGATGGTCAACGGCGCCGGCTTCGGCGAGACCATCCGGTCCATCAACGGCGCCATCGAGTGCAACGGTGGCAACCCGGCCCAGGTGCAGAGTCGCGTCGACAACTACACCGAGGTGACCTCGCTGCTCGGGGTGGACCCGGGCGGGAACCTGTACTGCTGAGGACATCCCGCACAGAAACCGACGGCGTACGCAGCCCGACCTGCGTACGCCGTCGTGTTTCTGTTTTGTGACAAGCGCCCAATGAGGTTCTGCCTCCGTGCCGGTGTCGGCCGCTCGGCTGCGCCCCTACCTTCGAGTAGCAACCGGATCCCCGGACAGCCCGGGGCCGGACGGACGAAGGAGCATGCTCGGTGCTCAGATCACTCTCTCTCCGAATCGCCGCGGTCGCCGCGGCCGTCACTCTCCCCCTCTTCGGCCTGGTAGCGCCGGCCGATGCGGAGAGCCCCTACGAGCGCGGGCCGGACCCGACGTCGGCCAGCGTCCTGGACAACGGCACGTTCTCCCTCTCCACCGCCTCGGTCTCCTCGCTGGTGACCGGCTTCGGCGGAGGGACGATCTACTACCCCACCTCCACCACCGCGGGGACCTTCGGCGGTGTCGTGCTCGCCCCCGGCTACACGGCCTCCTCGTCGTCCTACTCCGCGGTCGCTCGCCGGGTGGCCTCGCACGGGTTCGTGGTCTTCGCGATCGACACGAACTCCCGCTACGACCAGCCCGACAGCCGCGGCTCGCAGATCCTGGCTGCGGTCTCCTATCTGAAGAACAACGCCTCCTCGACGGTCGCCTCGCGTCTGGACGAGTCCCGGATCGCGGTCTCCGGCCACTCCATGGGCGGCGGTGGCACGCTCGCGGCGGCCAACCAGGACTCCTCGATCAAGGCCGCGGTCGCGCTGCAGCCCTGGCACACCGACAAGACCTGGCCCGGCATCCAGATCCCGACCATGATCATCGGCGCGGAGAACGACAGCGTCGCGCCGGTCAGCTCGCACTCCATCCCGTTCTACACCTCGGCCACCGGGGCCCGGGAGAAGGCGTACGGCGAGATCAACAACGGCGACCACTTCATCGCCAACACCGACGACGACTGGCAAGGACGCCTGTTCGTCACCTGGCTGAAGAGGTACGTCGACGACGACACCCGCTACTCGCAGTTCCTCTGCCCGGCACCGTCCTCGATCAACCTGTCCGACTACCGCAACACCTGCCCGGACTGATCCGTCGGCCCCGGACGTACGCAATCGAACCGGCCACCTCGGGGGAGGTGGCCGGTTCTTCTGCACCCACGTTGGAAGATGGGGGCATGACCGGAAATAGTGGAAACGGCGGAAGCAGCACAGGCATCCGCGTCGCGTCCGTCGACGACATCCCGGAGGGCGAGGGGATCGCCATCTCCTCCGACATCACCGGCACCGAGGACGACATTGCCATCCTGCGCGACGACGACGGCACCTGCTGGGCCCTCAACGACACCTGCACCCACGAGACCGCCTCGCTGGCCGAGGGCTGGGTCGAGGACGGCGACGTCGAGTGTCCGCTGCACTCCTCGCGGTTCAACCTCAAGACCGGCAAGGTCGACGGACTCCCCGCCACCCGCGACACCGTCGCGCACCGCGTCGAGGTGCGTGACGGGGAGGTCTACCTGTTCCCGAACGAGCGTCCGTGACGGTCTCGTCGGTCCTCGTCGTCGGTGGCGGTATCGCCGGGGTTTCGACGGTCGCGGACCTGCGGAAGAACGGGTACGCCGGTGAGCTGACGCTCGTGTCGGCCGACGCGGTCCCCTACGACCGCCCGCCCCTGTCCAAGGCGTATCTCGCCGGCCGCCGCGACCTCGATTCGATCGCGCTGCAGCCCTCGCAGTGGTACGCCGACCAGAAGATCTCGCTGGTCGGGGGAGCCGTCGCGGTGGCGATTCGCCCGGACGCCGGCGAGGTCGAGCTCGCCGACGGACGGGTACTGACCGCCGACAGGATCGTGCTCGCGACGGGCGGTCGTGCGGCCCGGCCGGCGCTCGGCTCTCCGAGCCACGTGCTGCGGGAGGTCACTGACGCCGATCGGCTGCGTACGCAGCTGGTGCCCGGGGCCCGGCTGCTGATCGTCGGTGCGGGGCTGATCGGCGCTGAGGTCGCCTCGACCGCGCGTGGGCTGGGGGCCGAGGTCGTGCTGGTCGATCCGCTCGATCCGCCTCTCGCCGCTGCGGTCGGGACCGAGGTGGCCAGGTGGCTGCACGGCCTGCACGCCGACCACGGTGTGGAGGCGCTGACGACCACGGTCGAGACGCTGCTGGAGACTCCAGCCGGAGTTGCGGCGCAGCTGAAGGGTGAGCCGGACTCGCGCGTGTTCGACGCCGTGCTCCTGGCCGTTGGCCTGGTCCCCGAAACGGGGCTCGCCGAGGCTGCCGGCCTGGAGACCTCGCGCGGCATCCTGGTCGACTCCGGTCAGGTGACCAGCCACCCGTCAGTGCTCGCGGTCGGAGACTGCGCCCGCCTCCGCGACCATCACCGAGCCGAACACTGGGAGGCAGCCCAGCTGGACGGCGCCCGGGCGGCGGCGACGATCCTTGACGCCGAGCCCCCGCCCGCCACCGCGCCCTGGTGGTGGTCGGACCGCTACGGCCTCCATGTCGAGGGAGTCGGCGAGATGCGGTCGCCGGATGCCGAGCATCAGACGGTCGTACGCGGCACCCTCGGCGAGCCGCCGTTCGCTGTGTTCACTCTCCGTGGCCAGCGCGTCATCGGCGCGGTCGCGGTCGAGGACCCCAACGCCGCGAGAGCCGCGCGCCGGCTGATCGATCGTGCTGCCGACGTACGCGCATCTGATCTTGCGGATCCGACCAAGAGCCTCCGAACCCTGCTGCGTCGATAGCGACCTTGCCCGACGAGATTCGCGCCGAGTCGGCTCGTTCTGACTGAGATTCGTGCCGAGTCGGCGCGTTTGAACGAGCCGACTCGACGGGTTTTACGGTGAGGGCGGGCCGACTCGGCGTCACTTCGCGCACAACGAAGAACGGCGCCCCGCGAGCAGCTCGCGGGACGCCGTCCTCAGGGAAAGATCTCAGACGGTCAGCTGAGCCGGCTTGGACTGGTTGGCGACGCGGTTCTCGGAGTCGATGAACCAGGCCAGCTGCTCGACGCGGGTGATGATCGCGTGCAGCAGGTCGGCGGTGGTCGGGTCCTCGGAGTCGATGTCGTCGTGGATGTCACGAGCGGTCTTCGAGGTGGCGTAGAGCGCGGCGGCGGCGAGGTCGGCGGCGGTCGCGGTGTCGACCTCGGTCGCCGGGAGCGGCGCGAGGGTGGTGTCCTCGGCGACGGTGCCGGTGCGGCCGTCGGGGAGGATGTAGAGCGCGCGCATGCGCTCGGCGACCTCGTCGGTGAAGTCACGGGCGGCGTCGACGACCTCGTCGAGGACGAGGTGCATGTCGCGGAAGTTCTTGCCGACGACGTTCCAGTGCAGCTGCTTGCCCTGCAGGCTGAGCTCGGTCAGATCGACGAGCAGGCGCTGCATCTGGGTCGCGAACGCCGGGCTCGGGATGAACGCGGGGTGCGAGGTGTGGGTGGCGCTGCTCGTGGCGGTCTGCGTAGCCATGTTCGGTGTATCCCCCTGGATTGATGTGGGTCTTTCGTGGTGACACCCACTGTGCCACCTTTTCTTGAACCATTCCAGAAAGGTAAGTCTTCCCTAAGTCGTCACGAAGGCATCGCGGGCGGCACCCGCAACGCCGTAGAGTCGGCCTGTGCCGCCAGCCGGAGTCGATCCAGCCCCTCTCCTCGCGCGGGTTCCCCGCCCGGAGGTCTTCGAGACCAGCCGGCTGAACGAGGACGCGCAGGTCGAGGCCTGGGAACGCCACAACGCCAGCGCCCTGGTCGCGCTCTCCTGTCGGCCCATCGACGGCCACGGGTTCGACGCGCAGGAGGTCAACCTGCAGCTCGACGAGATCCATCTGGCGCGGGTCCGAGCCACCCGCCACGTCGTCGAGCGGCCGGCCAGCCTCGTCAGGGAGATCCCCGCCCGGTCGATCGCCGTCTACGCGAGCCTCCGCGGCGAGGCGATCCTGGAGTACGCCGGCCGCCGCAAAGTCATCCGGCCCGGACAGCTGATCGTGTGCGACGTCGACGCACCCTTCCTGCGCGGCTTCGGGCACGGGCTCGAGGAGCTCGCGGTCAAGGTCCCGGTGGACGCCTTCGCCGCCCGCACCGGGATGGCGTCGATGCCGTCGCCGCTCGTCCTCGACGCCGGCCGTGACCAGGACCCGCACGGCCGAGCCCTCGTGCAGATGGTCGGCCGCGCCCTGCGGCCGCACGACCCGGTGCCGGCCGACGAGGGCGCCGTGCTCGACCTGATCTCGGTGATCGCCACCGCCGGGAAGGTCTCGCTGGCCACGGCCCACAGAGCGGCGGCGAAGGCGTTCATCGAGGACCATCTCGCCGACCCGGGCCTCTCCGCCACCACTGTCGCCGCGGGCGCCGGCATCTCCGAGCGCCACCTGTCGCGGCTCTTCGCCGACGCCGGCACCAGCGTCCCCCGCCACATCCTCGGCCGCCGCCTCGAGCTCGCCTACGCGATGCTCGCCACCGGCTCGGACCCGACGATCCGCACCGTCGACGTCGCCGAGAGGTGCGGCTTCACCTCGGCGTCGTACTTCTCCCAGGCCTTCCGCAAGCGCTTCGGCGTCTCCGCCGGAGACGTACGCCGCGCCGCCCGCGCCTAACCCCGCAGCCGAGACGTCAGGCGCGTCGGCCGAGACGTCAGGCGCGTCGGCCGAGTGGTCGTTCGCGTGCCAATTCGGCCGACGTACCTGACTTCTCGGCGCGAAAGGGTGACAAGTCCACCAAAAGTCCGATAGGTCTTCCATGCGATTTTCCGCCAACCAGACCCTGCTTCCCACCTGTAGGGGCGGTGGCGGACGACACTCTCGAACACCCCACACTCTCTAAGGAGACGTACGTGCGCAACGGACTCACCACCGGACGCGGCCTGAGCTTGGCAGCCGCCGGTGTCGCAGCGATGGCGCTGACCTTGACGGCCTGCGGGTCGGGCGGCATCGACGACGAAGGCGGTGGCGGCGAGGAGACGCTCACCATCGGGTTCGTCTCGACCGAGACCGGCTCCTCGGCGCCGTTCGGCGAGGCGAACAGCTTCGTCGTCGACGAGATGGAGGCCTACTTCAAGGACCACCCGGTCAAGGTGGGTGACAAGGAGCTCGACGTCGAGATCGTGGTGCGCGACGCGCAGAGCGACACGACGAAGGCCGGGGCGGTGGCCGGCGACCTGATCAACAAGGACGGCGCCGACATCATCGTCGCCTCCTCGACCCCCGACATCGTCAACCCGGTCTCGGAGCAGTGCGAGGCCAACTCGATCCCGTGCATCACCACGGTCGCCCCGTGGCAGCCGTTCGCGATCCGCAGCGGCGACAAGCCGGCCGAGCTGAAGTACAGCTACCACTTCTTCTGGGGTCTCGAGGACGTCGCGACGGTCTACGCCGACATCTGGGGCAAGGTTCCGAACAACAAGAAGGCCGGCGGCCTGTTCCCGAAGGACCCCGACGGTGAGGCCTGGGGCGCCAACTTCCCGGCGCTGACCGAGGCGTCGGGCGTGAAGATCGACAACCCGGGCAACTACCCCAACGGCACCAAGGACTTCTCCGCGCAGATCAGCGCCTACAAGGGCCACGACGTCCTGGTCGGCGTCCCGATCCCGCCGGACTTCACCACGTTCTGGCAGCAGGCGAAGCAGCAGGGCTACAACCCGAAGGTCGCCACCATCGGCAAGGCGCTCCTCTTCCCGAGCAGCGTCGAGGCCCTCGGCCCGATCGCCCACAACCTCTCCACCGAGGTGTGGTGGACCCCGACCGCTCCCTACGAGTCCTCGCTGACCGGCCAGTCCGCGCAGGAGCTGGCGGACGCGTACGAGGAGAAGACCGGCAAGCAGTGGACCCAGCCGCTGGGCTTCGCGCACGCGCTCTTCGAGGTCGCGACCGCGGCGGTGACCGAGGCCGGCTCGACCGACGCCGACGCGATCACCAAGGCGCTGGCCGGGCTCGAGGTCTCCACGGTCGTCGGTGACGTCGCCTGGGGCAAGGACGCGAACGTCCCGCCGTACGTCGCCAAGACCTCGCTCGCGGGTGGCCAGTGGCGCCAGGTCGAGGGCGGGGAGCACCCGTTCGAGCTGGTCGTCGTGCAGAACTCGCTGGCTCCCGACGTACCTCTCGGGGGCGAGCCCGAGGCGCTCAAGTGACCTTGCTCCTCGTCGACGACCTGGCCAAGTCCTTTGGCCAGGTCGTCACGGCCCGCTCGGTCTCGTTCCACGTGGAACAGGGCGAGGCGCTCGGCATCGTCGGGCCCAACGGCGCCGGCAAGTCCACGTTGCTCAACCTGGTGACCGGCACGCTCCCGGCCGACGCGGGCACCATCCGCTTCGATGGCACCGACGTCACCCGGATGCCGGCGGCCCGGCGTACGGCCCTCGGGATCGGACGTACGTTCCAGGTCCCCCGCCCCTTCGACGGGCTCACCGTCTTCGAGAACGTGCTGGTCGGGTCGACCTTCGGTGCGGGTACGCGCCGGAAGGAGGCCAACGCGCAGGCCTGGGAGGCGCTGGAGACGGCCTCGCTCGCCCACCTCGCCAACACCAGGGCCGGCTCGTTGCGGCTGCTCGATCGCAAACGGCTCGAGCTCGCCCGCGCGCTGGCCACCCAGCCGCGGCTGCTGCTCCTCGACGAGATCGCCGGCGGCCTCACCGAGCACGAGCTCCCGGCGCTGATCGAGACCATCTCGGCGATCCGCGACAGTGGCACCGGCGTCGTCTGGATCGAGCACATCGTGCACGCGTTGCTGCAGGTCGTGGACCGGTTGATGTGCCTGGCCCAGGGCGACGTCGTCGCCACCGGCGACCCGCGCGAGGTGATGGCCTCGGACGCGGTCGCCGCCGTCTATCTCGGCTCCCCCGACCTGGAAGGCGACACCCCATGAGCGAGCGCGAGCGAGCGACCAACGGCGCCGTGACCAGCCTGCTCGAGGTCGACGCGATCGACGTCGCCTACGGCGACTTCCGCGCCCTGCACGGCATCACGGTCCGGGTCGCCGAGGGCGAGACGCTGGCCGTGATCGGTGCCAACGGCGCCGGCAAGTCCACGCTGCTGAAGACGATCGCCGGCCTGCTCCGCCCGACCGCCGGCCAGATCCGCTTCAACGGCCACAACGTCTCCCACACCCCTGCCCATCGGCGGGTCCGCGAGGGCATCGCGCTCACGCCGGAGGGACGCCGGATCTTCGCCTCCCTCACCGTCGAGGAGAACCTCAAGGTCGGCGCGCACGGACGCCGCCCCGGGCCCTGGAACCTCCAGACCGTCTACGACGCGTTCCCGCTGCTCGCGGAGAAGAGAACGCGCCGCGGGGCCCACCTCTCCGGTGGCGAGCAGCAGGCGACCGCCATCGGCCGGGCGCTGATGTCCAACCCGAAGCTGCTCCTGCTCGACGAGGTCTCGCTCGGCCTCGCCCCGGTCGTGATCGCCGACATCTACAAGGCGCTCCCCACGATCACGGCGAAGGGAACGACCGTGCTCGTGGTCGAGCAGGACCTCACCCAGGCGCTCACCGTCGCCGACCGGGTGCAGTGCCTGCTCGAGGGCCGTACCGTCCTCGAGGGCGCGGCGGCCGACGTCACCCGAGAGCAGGTCCAGGCGGCGTACTTCGGGATCGACGAGCAGGAGGTCGGCTGATGGACTGGATCAACGCGGTCCTCCAGGGACTTCTGCTCGGCGGGCAGTACGCACTCCTCGCCTGCGGTCTGAGCCTCATCTTCGGCGTGATGCGGATCGTCAACCTCGCCCACGGCGTCCTCGCCGTCGCCTCGGCCTACCTCGCCTACTGGCTCGTCCAGCAGACCGGGATGCCGGCGTTCCTCACCATCGTCATCGTGATCCCCGTGCTCGCCGCGGTCGGCTACGCGATCCAGCGCGGCCTCTTCAACCCGGCGCTGCGCCACGGAGAGCTGTCGCCGCTGCTGGTCTCGTTCGGCCTGGCCGTCATCGGCGCCAACCTGCTCCAGGAGATCTTCACCGCCGACTCCCGCAAGATCTCGATCGGCACCCTGTCGACCTCGTCCGTCGAGCTCGGCGGCCTGCGTCTCGGTGTCTTCTCGCTGATCACGCTCGTGGTGGCGGTCGGCGTCATCGTCGGCCTGCAGCTCTACCTCTCCCACACCCGCATCGGCCGCGCGATGCGCGCGACCAAGGACGACCCCGAGGCGGCCACGCTCATGGGGATCGACGAGAGGCACATGTACGCCCTGGCCACCGCCATCGCGATCGGCACCGTCGCCCTGGCCGGCGTCTTCCTCGGCATGTCGACGCAGTTCAGCCCGACGTACGGGGATCTGGTCCTCATCTTCGCCTTCGAGGCGGTCATCATCGGCGGCCTCGGCTCGTTGTGGGGCACCCTCCTCGGCGGCCTCGTGCTCGGCGTAGCGCAGACCGTCGGCGCCCAGATCGACCCGGCCTACGGCGTCCTCGCCGGTCACCTCGTCTTCCTGGTCGTACTCCTGTTCCGGCCCCAGGGCCTGCTCCCGAAGGCGGTCGTCGCATGAGCACAACCCTCGCCGGACAAGACCTGAAGGTCGTACGCGGCGGCTGGCCCTCGCTCGCAGGTGGCGGCGTCCTCGCCGCGATCGTGGTCTTCCTGGCCGCGGCACCGTGGTTCGTGTTCAGCCCGGGTGACGTGACCAACCTGGTCACGCTCTTCGCGCTGATCATCCTCGGCACGACCTGGAACCTGATGGCCGGCTACGGCGGGCTCGTCTCGATCGGGCAGCAGGCGTTCATCGGTGCCGGCGGCTACGGCGTGATCAAGCTCGCCGACGTCGTCGGGCTGCCGGTCCCGGTGGCCGTCGTGGCGGCCGGCGTAGTCTGCGCCGCGCTGGCCATCCCCACCTCGTTCCTGCTGTTCCGGCTGGTCGGAGGCTACTTCGCGATCGGCACCTGGGTGGTGGCCGAGGTCTTCAAGCTGGTCACCCAGGAGCTCCCGGGCTTCGGCGGCGGCTCCGGCCTCTCGCTCACCGCCTTCCAGGGCGTCGACCGGGTGACCCGGATCGCCACCGTCTACTACCTGGCGCTCGCGCTGGCCGTGCTCGTCGTGCTCGCGACGTACGTCCTGATGCGCTCGCGCGTCGGCCTCGGTCTGACCGCGATCCGTGACGACTCGGTGGCGGCGGCGTCGCTTGGGGTCGCGGTGCGGCGCTCGCAGCGGCTCGTCTACGTCGCCGCCTCCGGTGGTGCCGGCCTGGCGGGGGCGCTGATCGCGGTCAACGGCCTGCGGGTCTCGCCGGACTCGATGTTCTCGGTCCAGTGGACCGCCTTCATGATCTTCATCGTGGTCATCGGCGGGCTGGGGACGATCGAGGGCCCGATCCTGGGCGCGGTGATCTTCTTCGCGCTCCAGCAGCTGCTGGACTCGTACGGCACCTGGTATCTCGTCGCGCTCGGCGCCGTCGCGATCGCCGTCGTGCTGTTGGCTCCGCGCGGGTTGTGGGGGCTCGCGGCCCGGGGCCGCTACGAGGTCTTCCCGATCGGTCACACGGTTTATCCACAGGGTTCTCCACAAGGGCCCTAGTCTGTGGATTTCGAGTGATTTTGGACTAGCGGGTACTGGTTCGAGGTAGGCTCGAGACATGGCGTTCACGACCAAGGGCATGGCCACGCGCCAGCGGATGCTCGAGGGCGCGGCGGCCTACCTCCGCGGCACCGATCCCGGGAACGCGACGTTGGACGACATCCGGGCAGCCACCCAGACGAGCAAGAGCCAGATCTTCCACTACTTCCCGGGCGGCAAGGAGGAGTTGTTCCTCGAGGTCGCCCGCCTCGAGGCCGCTCGGGTGATCGACGACCAGCAGCCGCACCTCAGCGAGCTCGACTCGTGGGCCGCCTGGGACCGCTGGCGCAAGGCAGTGATCGCGCGCTACAAGGCGCAGGGCGTCAACTGTCCGCTGGCAGCGCTGATGAACCAGGTGGGAAGCGTTCCTGGGGCTGCCGAGGTCTCGACCACGCTGATCCGTCGGTGGCAGGACTACGTGCAGCGCGGCATCGAGACGATGCAGGCGAACGGGTCCGTGAGCGCCGAGCTCGATGCCGGGCGCACGGCGGCAGCGATCATCGCCGGTATCCAAGGCGGTGTCTCGGTGCTGCAGGTGACCGGCCGGACCGACCATCTGGAAGCGATCCTGACGCTGCTGATCAGCCACCTGCGCGACTCCGGACCGGTCGCGGCGTAGGCCGCCGTCGACCGCACCCGCCGTCGCCCCGACCCGCGGTAGCCAAGGCTGCGCGGATCGGGGCGGGTGGGCAGGTCAGCCGAGGATCCTGCGGAAGGTCTCCCGGAGGTCGGAGGCGAAGGCCTCAGGATTCTCGTAGTGGACGAAGTGACCACCCTTCACGTGGGCGTTCACGTTGACGACGTTGAACAGGTCGCGGGTCGGACCGTTCTCGAAGTAGGCGATGCGGTCCTCGACGGTGTCGATGGCGGGCGGGTACGCGTCGCCGAGCAGGAAGGTGAAGCCGGCAGGCGCCTGGACGAGGGGCTGGCGGTCGTGAGAGGGCACGAACCGATAGCGCTCCGCGTTCCGGTACATCCGGATGGAGGTGCCGATGGACTGCGTCACCCAGAAGATGGTCGCCTGGGTGAGGATGAAGTCACGCGAGAACGCCTCCTCGAAGTCGCCATGCTTGTCGCTCCATGACTTCCAGCGCTTCAGCAGCCAGGCGAGCATGCCGATGGGTGAGTCGTTGAGACCATGGGTCAGCGTCGAGCCGTCCAGCATGTGCGCCGCGACGTGTGAGGCGTAGGTGTCGACGAAGTACTTCCAACCGGCGCGCCACTCCTCCGGGGCGTCGTCAGGCGTCTTGGCGCCGTCGGTCAGGTCCCAGAACCGCTCGTTCTCGAACATCCCCGGCGGGAGGTCATGGCCGAAGTGGAGGCCGATGATGCTGTCGGCGTACTTGTGGCCCAGCGCGCTCGTGACGAGGGCACCGTAGTCGGAGCCGGCCACCGCGTACTTCTCGTGGCCCAGCACCTCGGTCATCAGCGTGTGCATGATGTCGGCGATCTTCCAGTAGTTCAGATCGCCTCGGCCGACGGGCGTCGAGAAGCCGAAGCCGGGGAGATCCGGGATGATCACGTCGAACGACAGCGCGGGGTCGCCGCCGTGGGCGGCGGGGTCGGTCAGCGGCCCGATGAGCTGGTAGCTGAACTCCCCGGGCCACGGCCAGCCGTGGTGGATGATCAGCGGGATCGGGTTGGCCCCCTTGCCGCGGACGTGGACGAAGTGCACCGGCGTGCCGTCGATGTCGACCTGGAACCGGTCGTAGGTGTTGAGCCGCTCCTCCTGGGCGCGCCAGTCGAAGTCGTCGGCCCAGTACTCGATCAGAGGCTTGAGGTAGGCGGTGCTGATCCCGTAGTAGCCCTCCTCGTTGTCGAGGTCGTCGAAGAAGCGGGTCCGCTTCAGGCGGTCCCGGAGGTCGTCGAGGGCGTCCTGGGCGACGTCGATCTTGAAGGGGGTGAGCTCGGTGGTCTTGTTCATGGTGTGTGCTGCTTTCCGGGTGAAGGTCGGGATGAAGGTCGGGTGAGGGTCAGCTGAAGTCGAGCCGGACGCGGGTCTGGGTCAGCTCGGCGATCCGCCAGGAGCCGTCGGTCCTGACGAACCGGGCGTGGTAGTGGCCGAACCCGTGCATGCGGCGGAACGGGATGGCCTCGGACACCTCGGCGTCCTCGGGCCGGGTCACGATGTCCTCCATCGCGAAGACGCCCTGGGCGCTCGTCGCGGAGTCGACGTCGATCTCGTCGGAGAACACGTGGTGGATCAGGGTGACGCCGGGGCCGCCGCTGGCGCCGACGGTCGAGACGATCTCGTCGCGGCCGCTCATGTGCAGCCAGACCGATCCATCGGGCTTGTGCGGGGTGAACGTGCCGTCCTCGGTGAACAGGTTCGCCAGATCGTTCCAGCGTTGGTTGTCCGCGTAACGGACGTAGCGAGCCATGAGGCGCCGTACGTCCTCGGTGATGGCGAGGCGGTCGAGGGTGTCCATGACATTCCTTCCTGTGTGGACTACTTGGTCCAAACAGGATGACTCTCAAAAAATGGACCCACAAGTCCAGAATCACGGCGGAGTGACGGCGAAGCCCTACTGGCGGGTAACATTCGCAGGGTGACCGAGACTTCGACCCCCACGACCACCCCCGAGGCGTACGGAATCGAGCGTGCCGAGGGCACCAGCTTCACGCTGACCGTGGTCCGTGCGGCCGACCCCGAGGCGCCGACCGTGCTGGTCGTGCCCGCGATGGGCATGCCAGCCGGCTACTACGACAAGCTGATCGTGGCCTTCGCAGAGGCGGGGATCAACGTGGGCCGGATGGAGCAGCGTGGCCATGAGGAGCTCGGCGGGCGGGTCGCCGGCTGGTCCTACGACTTCGGCTACGCCGACCTGGTCGACGACATCGCCGCCGCGGTCGAGCGGCTCGGCGAGCTGGTTCCGGCCTCGGCCGGTGCGGCGTACGTCCTCGGGCACAGCCTCGGCGGACAGGCCGCGAGCGCCTATGCGGCGCTGCACCCCGACCGGGTCGCCGGCCTGATCTACGTCGCCTCGCAGACGCCCTACTGGCGCAACTACGGCCCGGGCTTCCTGGTCGCCAGCCAGGCGATGGGCCTCATCGGCCGCGTCGTCGGCCACTTCCCCGGCAAGCAGCTCAAGTTCGCCGGGCGCGAGGCCCGCACCCTGATGAGGGAATGGGCCAGGTATGCCCGCACCGGCCGGCTCCGCTTCGGCAGCCCGGCCCGCGACGTCACCGCGGAGATGCGAGACCTGAAGAAGCCCGCGCTGATCGTCTCCATCGAGGGCGACTGGCTGGCCCCGAGCGCGACGGTCGATGAGATTCACCGGCGGATGCCCGGGCTCGACGTCGCGAGGGTCCATCTGGACGAGCCCGGCATCGACCACTTCAAGTGGGCCCGCCAGCCGGACTCGACGATCGCGGCCGTCCAGGAGTGGCTCGTGCGCTAGTCGCGTACCCATTTCCGCCAACCCGGCACCCCACCTTTGATGCGGCCCGAGCGGGCCGCAAGACTCGCCCTGAGGCTGCGATCCCACACCCCGCCGCGGCCTCGGAAAGGTGAGGAACATGCCAGTCTTCGACGACGGTCAGAAAGAGACCGAGGTTCCCGAGACCGAGGATGTCGTGACCACCGACGTCCTCGTCGTGGGATCCGGCCCGGCCGGCGCGTCCGCCGCGCTCTTCCTGAGCGAGCTCGGTGTCGACAACATCATGATCACGAAGTACCGCTGGACCGCGAACACCCCGCGGGCACACATCACCAACCAGCGCGCGATGGAGATCTTCCGCGACCTGGGGATCGAGGAGCAGGTGCTCGCCGACGCGACCCCGCACGAGCTCGTCGGTGACACCGTATTCTGCACGAGCATCGCCGGCGAGGAGATCGGCCGCATCCGCACCTGGGGCACGCGCCCTGACCGCGAGGCCGACTACCAGCTCGCCTCCCCGTGTCTGACGGTCGACATCCCGCAGACGTACCTCGAGCCGATCCTGGTCCGCAACGCGACCGAGCGCGGCTCCCAGACGCGGTTCTCCACCGAGTACGTCTCGCACGTCCAGGACGAGGACGGCGTCACCACGATCGCCCGCGACCGGCTGACCGGTCACGAGTACAAGATCCGGTCGAAGTTCCTCATCGGCGCCGACGGCGCTCGCACCCAGGTCGGCGGCGACATCGACCTCCCGATGGAGGGTGCGATGGACATCGCCGGCTCGATGAACATCACCTTCAAGGCCGACCTCTCCGAGCTCGTCGACCACCGCCCGTCGGTCCTCTACTGGGTCATCCAGCCGGGCTCGAACGTCGGCGGCATCGGCACCGGCCTGGTCCGGATGGTCCGCCCCTGGGACGAGTGGCTGATCGTGTGGGGCTACGACATCAACCAGCCGCCGCCGGAGCTGACCGAGGAGTACGCCGTCAAGGTCATCCGCGACCTGCTCGGGATGCCCGACCTGGAGCCGGACGTGACCGGCTACTCGCTGTGGGGCGTGAACGAGATGTACGCGACCCACGCCCAGAAGGGCCGCGTCTTCTGCGCCGGCGACGCCATCCACCGGCACCCGCCGTCGAACGGTCTCGGCTCCAACACCTCGATCCAGGACTCCTACAACCTGGCCTGGAAGCTCGCCGCGGTGCTGCAGGGCTATGCCGAGCCGTCGCTCCTGGAGTCCTACTCCGCCGAGCGTGCCCCGGTCGCCAAGCGCATCGTCACCCGCGCCAACCAGTCCGCGCGCGAGTTCGGTGAGCTCTTCGAGGCGCTCGGCGTCGTCGGCCTCGAGGGCGAGGAGATGGCCAAGGCCATCGAGGAGCGGAAGGCCAACACTCCCGAGGGTGCGGCCAAGCGGGCCGCGCTGGTCACCGCGATGGAGCGGAAGAACTACGAGTTCAACGCCCACGGCGTCGAGCTCGGCCAGTTCTACGAGTCGTGTGCGGTCGTCTCCGACGGCACCCGACCGGCGCCGACCGACGACGAGGACCTCTACCACCGGATGTCGACCTCTCCGGGTGCTCACCTGCCGCACGCCTGGGTCGGGGACAACGTCGAGAAGCACGCGATGCTCGACCTCGCCCCCTATACGCAGTGGACGCTGATCACCGGCGTCGCCGGCGAGGCGTGGGAGGACGCGGCGGAGGCGGCCCGGACGAAGTTCGGGATCCCGCTCCAGACCGTCGTCATCGGCCCGGGCCGGGCGGTCACCGACCTCTACTTCGACTGGGCCAAGCTCCGCGAGGTCGAGGAGTCGGGCGCGATCCTGGTACGTCCCGACAAGCACATCGCCTGGCGCTCCATGTCGCTTCCCGAGGACCCCGGCGCCGCGCTGGGCGAGGCGGTCGCGACGCTGCTGGGCAAGGCCTGACCCTTTCCGGGGCCTGACGGGGGGATTCGATGAAGTTCATGCACGAGTCGCTGCCGCAGCGGGTCCGCTTCGCCACCGGCGAGGCGCCCGCCGCGGTGGCAGCGGAGATCGACGAGCTCGGTGCGCGGCGGGTGATGGTCATCGCCGGCGCGCGCGAGGCCGAGCTCGCCGCCCGGGTGACGGCCGACGTACCGGTCGCGCTGCATCACGACGAGGTCGTGATGCACGTGCCGGTCGAGGTCGCCGAGCGGGCTCGTGAGCGGGCGGCAGAGGCCGCCGTCGACGCGCTGGTGTGCGTCGGCGGTGGCTCGACCACCGGCCTGGCCAAGGCCGTCGCGCTCACCACGGGGCTGCCGATCGTGGCGGTCCCGACGACGTACGCCGGGTCCGAGGCGACCAACGTCTGGGGCCTGACCTCGGGCGAGACCAAGACGACCGGCATCGACGCCCGGGTCCTGCCGCGGTCGGTCGTCTACGACGCCTCCCTGCTGACCACGCTGCCCGGGGAGATGACCGTCGCCAGCGGCCTGAACGCGCTCGCGCACTGCGTCGACGCGATGTGGGGTCCGCGGGTGGATCCCATCGACCAGGTCTTCGCGGCGGAGGGGATCCGGGGGCTCGCGACCGGACTGCCGCTGGTCGCGCGTGACTCGGCGAACGTCGAGGGGATCGAGCAGACCCTCTACGGCGCCTACCTGGCGGCGGTCTCGTTCACGTCCGCCGGCTCCGGGATGCACCACAAGATCTGCCACGTGCTCGGCGGCATGTTCAACCTGCCGCACGCCCAGACCCACGCGGTCGTGCTCCCGCACGTGCTCGCCTTCAACGCGCCGTCCGCCCCGGAGGCGGAGGTACGGATGGCGGCGGCGTTCGGGGCAGCCGGCGCAGTGGAGGGGCTCGCTGAGCTGCGTACGACGCTCGGCGCCCCGACGGCGCTCAAGGACTACGGCATGCCCGAGAACGGCATCGCCAAGGCGGTCGCGCCGATCATGGCCGCCATCCCCGACAACAACCCGACCCCGGTCACCGAGAAGAACCTGACCGCGCTGCTGACCGCGGCGTGGGCGGGAGAGGAGAGCTGATGGCCACCGAGATCTCACCCCAGCAGCAGGCGGTCGAGCAGACCCTGGTCGACACCGTCGTCGCGTCCTTCGACGCCTGTGAGGACCCGCGCCTGAAGGAGGTCATGGTCTCGCTGACGCGCCACCTGCACGCCTTCATCCGCGACGTACGCCTCACCGAGGACGAGTGGGCCGCGGCCATCGAGTTCCTGACCAGGGCCGGCCACATCACCGATGACGTACGCCAGGAGTTCATCCTCCTCTCCGACACCCTCGGCGCCTCGATGCAGACGATCAACATCAACAACCAGGCGTACGCCGATGCGACCGAGGCCACGGTCTTCGGGCCGTTCTTCGTGGAGGACTCCCCGGCGATCGAGCTGGGTGGGGACATGGCCTTCGGTGCTCCGGGCGAGCCGTGCTGGGTCACCGGGACGGTGACCGGAACCGACGGGAAACCGCTGGTCGGAGCACGGATCGAGGTCTGGGAGGCGGACGAGGACGGGCTCTACGACGTCCAGCGCGACGCGGGCGCCAGGGCGGCCCGGGCGCACCTGTTCACCGACGCCGAAGGTGGCTACCGGTTCTGGGGGCTGACGCCCACGCCGTACCCGATCCCCGACGACGGCCCCGTCGGCCAGATGCTGGCCGCGGTCGGGCGCTCGCCGCTGCGGGCCTCGCACCTGCACTTCATGGTGACCCACGAGGGCTGCCGCACGCTGGTCACCCACATCTTCCCCGAGGGCGACCCGATCGGCTGGAAGGACACCGTCTTCGGCGTCAAGGAGTCGCTGATCAAGAGGTTCGAGCGGCAGGCCACCGGGACGCCGACGCCGGACGGACGGGACGTCGACGGCACCTGGTCGAAGGTGCGGTTCGACATCGTCCTCGCGCCCGCCGGCGCCTGATACGTCCCTGGCGTGCTTCGGGCACAGGGGTGTTGCCCCGGCACGCCAGGGACCCCCTCACGGAGCCGGATGGACGATGTAGGTGAAGTCCTCGTCGAGCAGGACGTTGCCGGCGGAGTCGGTGATCGTGAGGTGGTCGGCCACGCGGGAGTCGGGCGGATACGAGTCGAGATGGATCGGCACCTCGGTCCAGGTCCGGCCCTCGGGGACGACCGAGCCCTTGACGTCGAGCCCGCCCGGCGGCGCCGGATGGTCCAGGGTGATCCGTAGGGTGCCTGACACCCACCCGTCGGGCCCGTCGGGTGTCAGGATCGGCTCGTTGACGGTGAACCGGTCGCCGGCCCGGAACGCCCGGATCTCCGGCCGGACCTGCATCGCCCGCGCGGCGCTCTTCCCGTTCCGGGTCGCCCTGATCGTCACGTTGAACGCGGGCAGGGTCCCGACCGCCGGCGCCTTCGTGACCGCCGTGAACGACGCCGTACGCCGCCCGGCCAGGATCGTGAGCGTGCCCGGGACCGTCACCCACGACGAGCTCGAGGTGAGGCTCACGGCCAGCGAGGTGCGGGCCACGCAGTCGAGCGTGACCGTCCCGGTGGCCCTCTGCCCGGCGTGGACGTACGCGGGCAACGCCACCGCGGTGGGCACCGGCGTCGGGTAGCACGGGGTGACCGTGCGGACGAGTGCCGCGCGGCGTACCACCTGCCGGTAGACCGCTTTGACCCGGCCGCTGCTGCGGACCGTCGTGGGTGAGGTCCGGACGGTGACGACGCGCGTGCTCCGGCCGCCGGCGACATAGACGTACGCCGGCACCCGGATGCCCGTGCTGGCCCACAGCTGCACCTTGGCGCGCCGAGGAGTCCGGCAGGTGAGGCGGATCGTGGCGGTGGTCGACGTTCCTCCGGCCACGGTGCTCCTGGCGAGCGTCAGCGACTTGAGCGCCGGCCGACAGGCCGCCTCCGCCGACGGTGCCGTCACCGCGGCAGGCACGTTGAGGACCGCGACGGCCAGGACGATGCCGAGAACGAGTCGGGCGAAGCGGCGGGACATCTTCGGAACGTATCGGGACCGCCGGCACGTGCTGCTTGCTCGTGCCGGCGGTCCCTCAGATCAGGTACCCGGGTCGAAGTCGACCTTGAGCGAGTCGAGGATCGAGGCGATGGTCTGCTCGGTGCTCGCCTTCTCGATCCCGGCCTCGTGGAGGATCCCGGCGCCATCCTCGTACTCGAGCAGGGCGAGCAGGATGTGCTCGGTGCCGACGTAGGAGTGCTCGAGCCGCAGCGCCTCGCGGAAGGTCAGCTCGAGCACCTTCTTGGCGTCGGCGGTGAACGGGATCATCTCCCCGACCTCGCCGTAGGGCTCCGGAGTGGCGGCGGTCGCCGCGGCGCGCACGGCGTCGAGAGTGACGTCCTGGGCCCTGATCGCGTGACCCGCGACGCCCTCCGGCTCGGCGAGAAGACCGAGCACCAGGTGAGGTACGCCGGTCTCCGCGTTCGCGGCCTTCCGCGCCTCCCCCTGGGCGGCGACGACGACGGTGCGAGCGCGCGGGGTGAACTTCGCGAACCCGGCGTTCGGGTCGAGCGCCGTCTCGCCGGCCTTGGGGACGTACTTCTTCTGGGCTGCCTGCTTCGTCACCCCCATCCGGGTCCCGATCTCGGTCCAGGAGGCGCCGGAGCGTCGGGCCTGGTCGACGAAGTGCCCGATCAGGTGGTCGGCCACCTCGCCCAGGTGCTCGCCGACCACCATCGCGTCGGCCAGCTGGTCCAGGGGCTCGGTCCGAGCCTTCTTGATCGAGTCGATCAGGGTGTCGAGGCGTACGGCCTTGAGCGCGGGGTCTGGGGTGGTGGTCATGTGTCCTCCAAGATGATCGGAACTGCTGATGGGAACTGTCGGGTCATGGCACGCGCCGGAGTGGGACCGCGATTCCCACCGTGACGGTGTTCAGCGTGAACTTCCCGCCGAGGTCGTCGATGGCCGCACCGACCACCTCCAGTACCGGCGCACACTGTTCGGGGGAGAGCCGGGTGAGGAAGCCCTGCGTCGGCACGAAGTCGAGCCACTCCTCGCGCGTGAAGTCACGCGACCACGAGAACCGCCACGGCTCCGGCTCGGCGAACCCGCCGCGCTCGACGAAGCGCTCGCCGACCTGCCGGGCACCCTCTTCGTACGTCTTGTCCGCCTGCTTCATGGCGCCCAGGCCGAGAGGGAGGTCGGGAACGACCTCTTTCAGGCCCTCGAGAAGCGCGTCGCCAACCGGCGCGGGCGGCTCATAGACGTTCCAGAAGGCTGCGAACAGCCCGCCGGGACGGAGCAGATCGCTCACCTTCGCTGCGCCGGCAACCGGGTCCACCCAGTGCCAGGCCTGCGCCGCGACTACGGCGTCGAACGTACGCCCTGCGGCATCCCAGTCCTCGAACCGTGACTCCTCCACCACGAGCCCGCGCGAACGTGCGTACGCCGCCATCCGCGCGTCCGGCTCGACGCCGAGCACGCTCGCGCCGGCCGCCTGAAGCTGCCTGGCCTCGATCCCGGTCCCGCACCCGACATCCAGCACGTCGGGCCCCGGGGAAAGCTCCAGGATGCGGGCGATCAACTCGTCGGGATAGGCCATCCGCGCTCGGTCGTAACGGTCGGCGTCTGCGCCGAACGACTCGGCCATCTGTCGCTGTCGGTGAGCGGCTTCGGATCCAGAAGTGACCATGCGTCAACTCTAGGTTGACGCCCTCGATGCGTCAACCTTTGGTTGACGGAGTGGCTTCGCCTATCGTGCGGGACGCGTGCGTGGCGGCGGGAAATGCGAAGCGGGCCGGTCATCCGTGTGGATGACCGGCCCGCTGCGTACGGCGTGTGTCAGGCGTTGGAGATCTGGATCATCTCGTCGCGGGGGACGACCTTGATCCGCTCGCGTCCCTGGGCCTCGCCGAGCGAGCGCTCGTGGTTGTCGAGCTTCTCCCAGCCCTCGATGGTGGTGAACTCGACGCCCTTGCCGGAAAGGTGCTCGAGGACCGCCGCGGGCGAGCCGAGCTCGGCGGGCTTGAGCTTGTCGAGGTCGTGGAGGAGGTTGTCGATGGTCTCCTTGGCGTCGGACTTGGTGTGGCCGATGAGGCCGACCGGTCCGCGCTTGACCCACCCGGTGACGTACGTCCCGTTGATGTGCTCGCCGTTGAGGTCGAGCACCCGGCCGCCGGCGTTGGGGATGACGCCGTTCTCGCTGTCGAAGGGCACGTCGGGGAGCGCCTCGGAGAGGTAGCCGACGGCGCGGTAGACGGCCTGGACCGGGGTGTCGGTGAACTCGCCGGTGCCGGTGACGGTGCCGTCGCCGTTGTACTCGGTCTTCTCGCTGCGCAGCGCGACCACCTGACCGTCCTCGCCGAGGATCTCGACGGGGTTCTGCATCATGTGGATGACGATCTTGTGGGGCTTGTCGCCGGCGGGCGCCTCCATGTACTTCAGGAGGATGTCGGCCACGAGCTTGGTCGCCTTGTGGCTCTGGATCGCCTTCTCGCCGGCCTCGTCGATCTCGAAGCCCTCCTCCTCGACGACGACGTCGACCGACGGGGAGTGGGAGAGCTCGCGCAGCTCCATCGGGCTGAACTTGATGTGCGCCGGGCCGCGGCGGGCGTAGACGTGGATCGTCTTGGCCGGGTTCTTCTTCAGGCCCTGGTAGACGTTGTCGGAGATCTCGGTGACCAGCTGCTCCTCGGCAGGCTTGGCCAGCATCCGGGCGACGTCGAGCGCGACGTTACCGGCGCCGAGGACGGCGACCTCCTCGGCGTCGAGGGGCCACTCACGGGAGACGTCGGGGTGTCCGGCGTACCAGCTGACGAAGTCGGCCGCGCCGTAGGACTGGGGCAGGTCGATCCCCGGGATGTCGAGCTCTCGGTCGGCCATCGCGCCGGTGGCGAAGATGACGGCGTCGTAGAACCGGTGCAGGTCGTCGAGCTTGAGGTCGGTGCCGAAGTCGACGTTGCCGATGAAGCGGATGCTGTCCTGGTTCAGGACGCGCTTCAGAGCCTTGATGATCTCCTTGATTCGCGGGTGGTCAGGAGCCACGCCGTAGCGAACCAGGCCGTAGGGAGCAGGCAGACGCTCGATGACGTCGACGCGCGCACCAGGGTGCTCCTTCGTGAGGATGTCGGCAGCGTAGATGCCGGCCGGGCCGGCACCGACGATCGCAACGCGGATGTCACGCATAAGGGAGTTCAACCTTCCGTGGATGTACTAAGGCAAGCCTAAAGGGGGTCGTGTAACCCTCCGAATCCGTTCCACCAGGTGGTTACGAGGTCGTGCGTGGGTTCCACGCTCAATACTAGAACGTGTTCTCGTTTAGGGGGTGCCTGGGGACGTGATCTCGGACACGTGCGGCGCGTCATCGGGCCTCGATCGGGTCGGGGATGCTTCGAAGCTGGTGGCCGCCGACCCTGTTATCGATGGTGTTCTCGGTGTCGGTCCGGAGTCAAGGGGCGCTTCTTCTGCTGGCTTCGCCGTCGGGGTCTGGTTTGGTCTTGGTTCGGCGCGCTGGAGGTGGCCGTGGTTTCGTTTCTGGGGTTCGCCGCCGACCCTTGGTTCGATTGTTTCTCGATCGCGTACCGCGTCAAGGACGGGCTTCGCCCGCCGGCTTCGCCGGTCGCCTGCGGCGATCCTTGACCCGGTACGCGATCGAGAAAGACTTGGCCTGTATCGGGTCGGCGGCGAGAGTTTGGCGCAGCGGATTCAGTTTGGGTGCGGGCTTGGGGCCGTGGGCTGGTCGTGCGCGCTGGCGGGTCGTGCCTCGTGGGTGCCTACGGCAGTGGGCGTGACCTTGTGAATGGTTCACAAGCGGGCCGTTGTTATTGACCGGGTCGGATTCGGTGCCGGTCGGGTCGCGAGTTCCCACCGAATCGGGAGAGTTCCCCACGGGCGTCGAGGGTCCCCATGCTCCGGAGGGTGGGGAACCTTCGCTGCGGTGGGGAAGTGTCCTCGCCGATGGGGAGCGGCGGGCGTGGAGTTGAGCAAGGGTGGCTGGAACGCTCATTTGGGCACCAGGACAGGCGCCTTCAGCGAGAGCTGACACCGGTCGACGGTTGGGGTCGTCAGGTCTGAGGGCAGGCCCGGTGGTGTGGTTCCTCGCCCAGCCGGTCACGGGCGGCGCGTGAACCGGATCGTGCCGTCGGGTAGCCGCTCGTGAACGTAGGCCGCGTTGTGGGCCAGGCGGTGATGATGCGGGCACAACAACGCCCCGTCCTTCAGATCTGTCTTCCCGCCCGCGGCCCAGGGTTCTAGATGGTGCGCGTCGCACCACTCCGGTGGCATGTCGCAGCCCTCGGCTTGGCAGCATTTCTGCTGCAGCCGCATCGCTTTGCGTTGGATGGGCTGGAAGAACCTGCTGCCCCGACCTGCGTCGAGGACCTCGCTGTCGCCACCTAACACCCAGGGGATGATGGTGGCGTTGCACGCCATCCGCCTCGCCTCCGCCGCGGAGATGGTGGCCCCGTTGGTCTCCTCATAGCCCAACGTGGCGATCCCGAGGTCCTTGCGGAGCTCCTCGAGGGAGATGACCACGTTGATGGTGGTCGCATCCCCGCCATGCCGAGGTAGCGCGGCCGGGTCGACGGTCTCGAGCAGCCGCGAGAACCCCTGACCCATGAGTCGTTCCCACGGCGGCAACGGGGCACCCTTGCCGACCAGTTGCTGTTTGCGGGGTTGGGCCCAGGCCTCCACCAGCCGCTTGAACCTCATCCCCATCGAGGTCGGCAGCACACCGTCGAAGCCGACGGTGCCGTCGTGGTTGTCCCAGACCCGTAGCGCGGACTTCTGGTGGGCGCGTTCTTCTTCAGCCAACACGGCTTGGGCTTCGGCGTCCTCGAACCGGGCCGGGTCGATCTCACGCAGGATCCGTCGTCCGACGATGCGGAGCTCGTTGGCGGTCAACCGAGAGGCGTAGTCGACGAGCAGCTTCTCTGCGAGGACTAGGTCCTCGGCACTCGCGACGGGGTCGGTCTCGATCTTGTCGAGGGCCTGGGTGATCACCCGTGCCTTGTCCTGGGACACCACACCCTCAGCCAGGCCGTCAGCGACGAGGTCGTACTTGGCCACCGCCGCGGCGAGCTTCACCTGCGAGCGAGCCACGCCCTTGTCGACCAGGAGCTCGGTCCGCATCCACCCGGAGGCGTCCTTGGCACCGGTCTCCTCGGCGATATCGCCGGCAGATGCGAGCACCCGGAGTTTGACCGCGGCCAGCTTGGCCTGGAGCTTCTCCAACCGCTCCAGGGAGTCCTTCTTCTGCCCGGTGCGCCAATAGGCCGGATCCCGGGTCAGCAGTCGATCGAGGGAGGATTCGATGGCGCTCAGTTCTGCGTCGATCGCGTCACCGGGGTTGGTGTCCCAGTGGTTGGTGTCGCGTTCAAGACTCATCGCCATCCCTCCCTTCAAAGAGGTGTTGTGATGGGTCTGATTCTACGCTTTCAACGCTTGGTTGACTATCTATTTTCCCTGGTCAACTACCATTTTCGCGGTGAGTGAACGGCATCGTTTCTGTGGATGGTAAGTGGCCCGAAGGGCCGCCCTCACCCACCATCTACCCGTCCGTCCCAAGCAGATTCCGCTGCGCCACACCCGGGCCGCCGCCCCGATAGCCAGCCAAATCTTTTCTCGACGGGCGCCGGTGTCAAGGACCGCGCAGCGGCCGGCGAAGCCGGCGGCCGCAGGCCGTCCTTGACTCCGGGGTTCGTCGAGAAGACCCTCAAAGCAAGGGTCGGCGGCCCACCCCAACCCCGAAAACACATCAGCCAACCAAAGGCCCATAGGCCACTCACAGTCACAAGAAACGACCACCACAGCCCCACCCCCGAGCGTGGTCGCCATGACCCAACTCCTCGATCCGCCAACCGCGACATCACCGACGAAGACAAGAAGCTGGCGCCCCACCCCCGAGCGCACAGCGCTCACCATCCTGCTGACCCTCACGGCAGCGGCGTACCTATGGACGCTCTCAGAGTCCGGATACGCCAATCAGTATTACTCCGCCGCCTCACAAGCCGGCGGCGAGAGCTGGAAGGCGTGGTTCTTCGGAGCGCTCGACGCGAGCAGCTCGATCACGGTCGACAAGCCGCCGGCGTCGCTGTGGGTGATGGGCCTGTCCGTACGCCTCTTCGGGCTGTCCTCGTGGAGCATCCTGGTTCCGCAGGCGCTGATGGGCGTCGGGACCGTGGGGCTCGTCTTCGCCATGGTGAAGAAGGTCGCGCCGTGGCAGGCGGCGATCGCGGCGGGGGCGTTCACCGCGCTGACCCCGGCGGCGGCGCTGATGTTCCGGTTCAACAACCCGGACGCGCTGCTGCTCCTGCTGCTGGTCGGTGCCGGGTTCTCGACGCTGAAGGCGATCGAGACCGGCAAGGGCAGGTGGATGGTGCTGGCCGGTGTGCTGCTCGGCTTCGGGTTCCTGACCAAGATGCTGCAGGCGTTCCTGATCATCCCGGCGATCGCGGTCGTCTACCTGACCGCGGGCAAGGGCTCCTTCGGCAGGAGGATGACCCACGGCATCGCGTGCTTCGTCGCCATGGTCGTCAGCGCCGGCTGGTACATCGCGATCGTCGAGCTCATCCCCGAGTCCTGGCGCCCCTACATCGACGGCTCGACCGGCAACTCGCTCCTCGAGCTGACGCTGGGCTACAACGGCGTCGGTCGGCTCAACGGCGGCGACTACGGCGGTCTCGGCAACGCCGGCTTCTCCAGCGCGGCCGGGGTCCTGCGGCTCTTCCAGGGCGTCTCCGGCGGGATGGTCTCCTGGCTGCTCCCGGCGGCCCTGCTCCTCCTCGTCACCGGGCTCGTCGCGCTGCGCAGGGCGCCGCGTACCGACCTGGCCCGTGCCGCGCTGATGCTCAGCGGCGCCACCATGCTCGTCACCGGCCTGGTCTTCTCCTTCATGGAGGGCATCTACCACGACTACTACGTGGTCGCGCTGGCCCCGTGGATCGCGATCACCGCGACCGTCGGCGCAGTGATCATGTGGCGCGACCGCGACAGCCTCTTCGCCCGGGTCACCCTGGCGGTCGCGATGGCCGTCAGCGCCGTGTGGGGCTGGGTGCTCCTCGGGCAGTCGGGCGAGCAGCCGTACGAGGCGCTGCGCTGGCCCGTCCTGATCATCGGTCTCGGGGTCGCCGCCGCGTTCGTCTTCGCGGACAGATTCACCCGCCGGGCAGCCGCGGCGGTCCTCGCGGCGGCAGCCGTCAGCGTGGGCCTCGGGCCTGCGGCGTACGCGATCCAGACGATCGGCACCGCCCACACCGGCTCGATCGTGACGGCCGGGCCGTACGAGGGCGGCGGCATGGGCGGGATGGGCGGTGGTCGCCCCGGTGGCGCCGGCGGCCCCGGTGCTCAGACCCAGAACGGAACGCCGGCGACCGGCCAACTGCCGGGCGGAACCACCGACGGTGCCACCGGCCAGGCCCCGCAGATGCCCGGCGGCATGCCCGGCGGCAACCCCGGAGGGACCCGCGGAGGCGGAATGATGGGCGGCGGCGCAGTCGACGAGGAGCTCGCCGAGGCGGTGAGCACCAACGCCGGCCACTACACCTGGGTGGCCGCGACGATAGGATCGCAGACCGCAGCCGGCATCCAGCTCGAGACCGGCGAGGCCGTGATGGCGATCGGCGGCTTCAACGGCACCTCGAACAGCATCACGCTCGCGCAGTTCCAGGAGTACGTCGCCAACGGCGAGATCCACTACTTCATCGCCGGCGGCGGGATGGGCGGCATGCGAGGCGCAGGAGGCGGCAGCGACGAGACCTCCAGCGCCTCCCAGATCAGCGCCTGGGTGGAGGAGAACTTCACCCAGACCACGATCGGCAGCTCCACGGTCTACGACCTGACCGAGGGGGCCGCATGACCGCGGACACGACACTCTCGGGTGGCCTGCGGGTCGTCGACGAGAAGCGACTGCTGACGACGATCGACCTGGTGATCCCGGTCCACGACGAAGAGAAGGGCCTGGAGGAGTCCGTACGCCACCTCGACGGCTACCTGCGGACCCTGCCCTACTCCACGACGATCACGATCGCCGACAACGCCAGCACCGACGGCACCTGGGAGATCGCGGAGCGGCTCGCGACCGAGATCACCCGGGTCCGCGCGATCCACCTCGACGAGAAGGGCCGCGGACGAGCGCTCAAGGCGGCCTGGTCCACGTCACGAGCGGAGGTCGTCGGCTACATGGACGTCGACCTCTCGACCGACCTGCGGGCCCTACCGCCCCTGCTCGCCCCGCTGCTCTCCGGCCACTCCGATGTCGCGATCGGGTCCCGGCTGGCCCGCGGCAGCCGGATCGAGCGGGGCCCGAAACGGGACTTCCTGTCCAAGGGCTACAACCTGCTGCTGCGCGGGGTCCTGTCCGCGGAGTTCACCGACGCCCAGTGCGGCTTCAAGGCGCTCCGCCGCGACGTCGCCGAGAAGCTGCTCCCGCTGATCGAGGACGACAGCTGGTTCTTCGACACCGAGCTCCTCGTCCTCGCCTCCGAGGCCGGCCTGCGCGTGCACGAGGTGCCGGTCGACTGGGTCGACGACCCCGACTCGCGCGTCGACATCGCCGCCACCATCAAGGAAGACCTGGCCGGCATCAGCAGGCTGCTGTTCGGGCTGGTCAGCGGCCGGATCGACCTCGGTGGCGTACGTCCTCCCGGCCCCGTCCGGAGCCCGAGCCTGGCGGCTCAGGTGATCCGTTTCGGGGCCATCGGGGTGCTGAGCACACTGGCGTACCTGCTCCTCTACGTCCTCCTCCGCACCGCTGTCGGAGCGCAGGCGGCCAACCTCATCGCGCTCCTGGCGACCGCGGTCGCCAACACCGCGGCCAACCGCCGGCTGACCTTCGGGATCACCGCGCGGCAGGGCGCGGTGAAGCATCACGTCGCCGGGCTGGCCGCCTTCGCCGTCGGGCTGGCCCTGACCTCGGGATCGCTTGCACTCCTCCACCTGGCCGCGCCGACACCCGCGCGAGCGTTCGAGATCGTCGTGCTCGTCGCCGCCAACGCCGCGGCCACGCTGATCCGCTTCATCGCCCTCAGGTGGGTGATGAGTCCGCGCTCGTGAGCCGCTGGGTGCCGATGACGCGGAGCAGCTCGAGCTTTGCCGCGGCATCGGTGCCCTCGGCCGGGAAGTAGGCGAGCAGCTTCACGTCGGCCTCCTCGGTGAGCAGGACCTCGCAGCGTACGGCGACCGCGCCGACCTCCGGATGGATGAACGTCTTCACGTCGGCACGCCGCACGCCGACCTGGTGTCGCTCCCACAGCCCGCGGAACTCTTCGCTCGCGGCGAGGAGGTCGTGCACCAGCGAGGTGATGTCGGAGTCGCCGGCCCGCCGGGCGTACGTCGCGCGCAGATCCATCACATGGCTCGCCGACATCCGGTCCCAGTGCTCCCGCGGCGCCGGCCGGCGGTCGGGCTCGACGAACCAGCGCCACACCAGGTTCCGGCCCCGGCCGGGCCCGTCGGGCAGCGGCGGCAGCAGTGTGGTGGCGAGCGAGTTGAGCCAGGCGATCTCGCCGGAGTCGGTGCAGATCACGACGGGGATGTCGGTCAGCCGCCGGGCGAGGGCGATCAGGCCGGGACGTACGTAATGGCCCGCCCGCCGTGGAGGCGGCGTCATCCCGGCGAGGTAGAAGAGGTGGTCGCGCTCGTCGAGATCGCACTGCAGCGCCCGCGCGATCGCGGAGAGCACCGACTCCGACGGCGCCGACCCGCGCGCCTGCTCCAGCCGCGTGTAGTGGTCGGTCGAGACCCCGGCGAGCGAGGCGACCTCCTCCCGCCGAAGTCCCGGCGTACGCCGCCGCAACCCGTCCGGGAGGCCGACATCGGAGGGCCGGAGCAGCTCCCGGCGACGGCGGAGGAAGTCGGCGAGCTCACGGCGGTCGGTCACGCTCCCCATCCTCCGCCGGTGGTGTCCGGTTATCCAGGGACGGCTCGTCCCTGGATGTGCCGTGCCTGCCGAGGGCATCTCGAGCGCCGCACGCTGGGTGGCATGACGACCCACGACATCACCTTCAGCAGCCGACAGCTCGGCAAGAACGGCCCCACGGTCACCTCCCCCGCACTGGGCGGGATGAGCCTCTCCGGCGCCTACGGCGCGGTCGACGACGAGGAGGGCGTACGCGTCATCCACGCCTACCTCGATGCCGGCGGCACCCTGATCGACACCGGCGACTTCTACGGCGCCGGCCACAACGAGATGCTGATCGCCCGGGCGCTGCGCGAGCGCGACCGCGACGACGTGGTGCTCTCGGTGAAGTTCGGCGCATTGCTCACCCCGGTCGGGATGCCGGCCGGCTTCGACGCCCGTCCCGAGGCGGTCCGGTCATCTCTGACGTACTCCCTCCAGCGGCTCGGCACCGACCACATCGACATCTACCGCCCCGCACGGCTCGACCCGCAGGTGCCGATCGAGGAGACCGTGGGCGCGATCCAGGAGCTCGTGGAGGCGGGATACGTACGCCACATCGGGCTCAGCGAGGTCAGCGCCGACACCATCCGGCGGGCCGCCGCGGTGGCCCCGATCAGCGACCTGCAGATCGAGTACTCCCTGCTCAGCAGGGGGATCGAGACCAACGGGATCCTCGACACCTGCCGCGAGCTGGGCATCGGCATCACGGCGTACAGCGTCCTCGGCCGTGGCCTGATCGGCGGTAGCGGCACCGTCGGCGGCTCGCTCACCCACATGCCGCGCTTCCAGGGCGACAACCTCGACCACAACCGCGCGCTGCTCACCACCCTGGAGGAGATCGCCGCGGCCAAGGGCGTCACCCTGGCCCAGCTCGCGATCGCCTGGGTGGCCGCCCGCGGCGAGCACATCGTCCCCGTCATCGGCTCCCGCCGGGTCAGCCAGGTCGAGTCGATGGCAGGTGCGAACGCGGTCACCCTGGACGACGCCGATCTCGCTCGCATCGACGACGCCGTGCCCGTCGGCGCCGCCCGCGGCGACCGTTACCCGACCCAGTTCATGGCACAGCTCGACAGCGAAGGCTGAGCCGGACGACCGGCCTCGGTGACTCCGGACGCACTCCGGACGAACAGGTAAGTACCCCAGTAAATAGTGGGTACTCCCGCGGTCGCCGGAGCGCCGCCATGATGAAGGCACACCGGTCGGGACGACGGGCTGTGAGGACGTGAGGAAGACCACAGGTATTGGACCGATACAACCGGTGAAACCTGGTGTCCACCTGCTGATCTGCCCTACCGTTACCGGCCAGTAACCAGCACGGTGGGGTTCCGGACCCCGCCGGTCAAGAATCGGTCACGCGCTGATCGGCTGACCGGGATCCCACCATGCTGGAGACTGAAGACACTGCGCAGCTAGACCCAAGGAGTCGAGGATGCTCATCGGAGTGACCCGAGAGACGAAGCCCGGGGAGACCCGGGTGGCGGCCACCCCCGCGACCGTCAAACAACTGACCGGTCTGGGCTATGACGTCGTCATCGAGGGTGGGGCCGGAGAGGCGTCCAGCTTCAAGGACGAGGCGTACG
The DNA here is from genome assembly GCF_040300245.1 of Nocardioides sp. NPDC000445. Lineage (NCBI taxonomy): Bacteria > Bacillati > Actinomycetota > Actinomycetes > Propionibacteriales > Nocardioidaceae > Nocardioides > Nocardioides sp. NPDC000445. Next base: position 34,325 of record NZ_JBEPDH010000015.1, read on the forward strand.
CCGAGGCCGGCGCCCGCATCGGCACGGCCGCCGACGCGTGGGGTGCCGACCTGGTCTTCCGGGTCAACGCGCCTTCGGTCGGCGAGGTCGAGCTGCTGAAGAGCGGCGCCACCCTCGTCGCCCCGCTGGCGCCGGCGCAGAACAGCGAGCTCCTCGACGCCCTGGCCGCCCGCAAGGTCGACGCCTTCGCGATGGACGCGGTGCCGCGCATCTCGCGCGCACAGTCGATGGACATCCTCTCCAGTCAGGCCAACATCGCGGGCTACCGCGCCGTGGTCGAGGCGGCCCACCACTTCGGCCGCTTCTTCACCGGCCAGGTGACCGCGGCGGGCAAGGTGCCGCCGGCGAAGGTGCTCGTGGCCGGTGCCGGTGTGGCCGGTCTGGCTGCGATCGGTGCGGCGAGCTCGCTCGGCGCGATCGTGCGCGCCACCGACCCTCGTCCGGAGGTCGCCGACCAGGTCAAGTCGCTGGGTGGTGAATACCTGAAGGTGGAGGTCGAGGTCGAGAAGTCGACCGACGGCTACGCCAAGGCGACCTCGGAGGCCTACGACCAGCGCGCCGCGGAGATCTACTCCGAGCAGGCCGAGGACGTCGACATCATCGTGACGACCGCGCTGATCCCGGGACGCCCGGCGCCGAAGCTGATCACGGCGGCCGACGTGGCGAGCATGAAGTCCGGCTCGGTCATCGTCGACATGGCGGCCGCGATGGGCGGCAACGTCGAGGGCACCGTGAAGGACGAGGTCGTCACCACGCCCAACGGCGTCACGATCATCGGCTACACCGACCTCCCGGCGCGTCTTCCCGCGCAGTCGAGCCAGCTCTACGGCACCAACCTGGTGAACCTGATGAAGCTGGTGACACCCGAGAAGGACGGCGTACTCGCCCTCGATCTCGAGGACCAGGTCCAGCGCGGCCTGACCGTCGTGCACGACGGCGGCGTGCTCTGGCCGCCCCCGCCGGTCCAGGTCTCCGCCGCCCCGGCGGTAGCGGCCCCCGCCGAGGTCGCGGTCAAGGAGGAGAAGAAGCCGCTCTCCGCCGGTGCGAAGCTCGCGCTGGTCGGCACCGGTGCGCTCGCCCTCTTCCTGCTCAACGCGGTCGCTCCGGCCGAGATCACCCGCCACTTCACCGTGCTGACGCTGTCGGTGGTGATCGGGTTCTACGTGATCGGCCACGTGCACCACGCGCTGCACACCCCGCTGATGTCGGTGACCAACGCGATCTCCGGCATCGTCGTCGTGGGCGCCCTGCTGCAGCTCACCGTCGCTGACAACGTGGTGCTCGTGCTCGCGGGCATCGCCACGCTGCTGGCGAGCATCAACATCTTCGGTGGCTTCGCCGTGACCCGCCGCATGCTCTCGATGTTCCGGAAGGCCTGATCATGGATATCTTCTCGATCGCCGGTGCGGCCTACCTCGTCGCCGCCCTCCTCTTCATCCTGTCGCTGGCAGGGCTGTCCAAGCACGAGACCGCCTCGCAGGGCTGGCTGTACGGCGTTGCCGGCATGACGCTGGCGCTGGTCGCGACCGTCATCCAGGTCGTCGACGGCGGCACCACGACCGCCGTGCTCGTCCTGGTCGCCGCGGTCGCCATCGGTGCGGTCATCGGCCTGTGGCGTGCCAAGGTCGTCGAGATGACCGGCATGCCCGAGCTGATCGCGCTGCTGCACTCCTTCGTGGGTCTGGCGGCCGTCCTGATCGGCTGGAACGGCCACCTCGAGGCCGCTGCCGGCCACGTCCACGGTGGCGCGATCCACTCGGCCGAGGTCTTCATCGGCGTCTTCATCGGTGCGGTCACCTTCACCGGCTCGATCGTCGCCTTCCTCAAGCTCTCCGCGCGGATGAAGTCGGCGCCGCTGATGCTGCCGGGCAAGAACGTCATCAACATCGGCGCCCTGGTCGTCTTCGTGATCCTGACGGTCGTCTACGTCATCAACCCGACGCTCCCGCTGCTGATCGCGGTCACCGTCGTGGCGCTGGCGCTCGGCTGGCACCTGGTCGCCTCCATCGGTGGCGGTGACATGCCGGTCGTGGTCTCGATGCTCAACAGCTACTCCGGATGGGCCGCGGCCGCCTCCGGCTTCCTCCTCGGCAACGACCTGCTGATCGTCACCGGTGCCCTGGTCGGGTCCTCGGGTGCGTACCTCTCCTACATCATGTGCAAGGCGATGAACCGCTCGTTCATCTCGGTCATCGCCGGTGGGTTCGGCATCGAGGCCGGGCCGTCCGGTGACGTCGACTACGGCGAGCACCGCGAGATCAACGCCGAGGACACCGCCGAGCTCCTCGCCGGCGCCTCCTCCGTCGTGATCACCCCGGGCTACGGCATGGCCGTCGCCCAGGCGCAGTACCCGGTCGCCGAGCTCACCCGCATCCTGCGGGACAAGGGCGTGGACGTACGTTTCGGCATCCACCCGGTCGCCGGCCGTCTCCCGGGCCACATGAACGTGCTGCTGGCCGAGGCCAAGGTGCCCTACGACATCGTCCTGGAGATGGACGAGATCAACGACGACCTGGCCGAGACCGACGTCGTCCTGGTCATCGGTGCCAACGACACCGTGAACCCGGCCGCCGCCGAGGACCCGTCCTCGCCGATCGCGGGCATGCCCGTCCTGCGGGTCTGGGAGGCCAAGAACGTGGTCGTCTTCAAGCGGTCGATGGCCGCCGGCTATGCCGGTGTGCAGAACCCGCTCTTCTTCCGGGAGAACTCGCAGATGCTCTTCGGCGACGCCAAGGCCAAGGTCGACGAGATCGTCAGCGCCCTCGCCCGGGTCCCTGCCTGACCTGGAAAATTACACCTGACCAGCGGAAACGTGACGTACGTCTCGCCCTGCTGAATTCTGCACGGCTCGGGCACGACACCCAGAATGAGTGTCGTGTCCGAGCCGTTCACTGACTCCCTCGAGTCGATCCGCGTCCCCCATACGTTGCTGGAGGACGCGCTCGGCTACGTGACCAGCATCGTGGTGACCTCGCTGGGGCTCCACCTGATCCAGTCGGTCGGAGCGGTCACCGGCGGCACCGCCGGCCTGAGCCTGCTGGTGAGCTACTGGACCGGGCTGCCGTTCGAGGTGCTGTTCGTCCTGGTCAACCTGCCCTTCTTCGGGCTCGCGCTCTCCAAGAAGGGCATCGGGTTCACCCTCCGGTCGCTGGGCTGCGTCATCGCGGTCTCGGCGATGACCCGCGTCCATGCCGACCTGCTCCCGCTCGACGGGCTCGACACCGTCTACGGGGTCGTCGTCGGCAACCTGCTCGTCGGCCTCGGGCTCCTGGTGATCTTCCGCCACGGTGCCTCGCTGGGCGGGTTCAACGTGCTCGCACTGCTTCTGCAGGAGCGGCTCAACCTCCGGGCCGGGTACGTCCAGATGGGCCTCGACGTCAGCGTCATCCTCCTCGCGCTCTTCGTCGTCTCGCCCGCGACCGTCCTCCTCTCTGCCCTCGGTGCGGTCGTCCTCAACATCATCCTGGCCTTCAACCACCGGCCCGGCCGGTACCTCGCCTGACGCTGCCTGAGACGTTTGTCTCCCAAGTCGGTAGACATTGCAGAATAGAAGGCATGACTGCCGCGAAGCGCGCGCCCCAGGCCGGCGCCGAGGACCTGACCGAGCACCTGCGTGACCGCTGGTCGGTGAGTGTCTTCGACCCGGACCACGTGCTCGCCGACGCCGAGATCAGGCTGCTGCTCGAGGCGGCCCGGTGGGCGCCGAGCGCGGGCAACAGCCAGCCGTGGTCGTTCCTGGTGCTGCCCCGCGGATCGGCCGGGCACGCGACGTTCGTGGGCCACCTCTCGCGCGGCAACTCCGGGTGGGTGCCGCGGGCATCGGCCGTGTTCGTCGCGATCGCCCAGGTCGGCGTGGGCCCGGACGGCATCGGCCCGAAGTGGTCGGACTACTCCCACTACGACCTCGGTCAGGCGGCCGCGCATCTCACCGTCCAGGCCGCGTCCCTCGGCCTCTCCTCCCACCAGTTCGCCGGGTTCGACCATGATGCCGTGGCGGCGGCCTTCGGCGTACCGGACTGGTGGAAGGTGATGACCGGGATCGCGGTCGGCCTCCACGGCGACCCCGCGCAGGTCGACCCGCGAGACGCGGAGCGCGAGGAGCGCGAGCGCGTCCGGCGGCCGCTCGAGGAGATCGCCTTCGCCGACAAATGGGGCACCTCCTGGGCCTGATGCGCCGGGGCGTGCGTCCCGGAAGGCGTTAAAAAGGACGTACCCATCGGGGCATCGGTCTAAGGTTCGTGGGTGGAGAACGGTCAGGGAACAGGTCGGCTCCGGCGCGTCGTGGCAGGTGTGTTCGTGCTGGGGGTGCTGGGCGCTGGGCTGGTGACGACCGCCCCGGCGGCCGTCGCCGCGCCCAACGACGGAGTCGGCGAGTCCTCCCGCACCCGCTATGTGCTCGACGAGAAGGCCAAGACCGTCAAGGTGAAGGCCGAGGTCACGGTCACCAACCAGCAGCCGAGCACGGCCACGACCTACTACTTCCTGACCGGTCACGCGATCCCGATCCCGGCCGGGGCGTCGAAGGTCAAGGCGACGAGCAACGGCGCGAACCTGCCGGTGAGCACCGAGAAGATCAAGGGCACCGGCCTCGCGGTGGTCACGGTGTCCTTCCCGAACCTCTACTACGGCAAGTCGCGCACGATCACCTGGACGTACGAGCTGAAGGGCGCCCCCATCCGGGCGAAGAAGAACCACACCCGGATCGGCGAGGGGTACGCCGTCTTCCCGGTGATCGGCCTCGGTGACGACGGGCAGGTGACCGTCGACGTCGTGCTGCCGAAGTCGATGACGTTCACCGCCTCCTCGGGCGACTTCACCAAGCGGACCAAGGGCAAGACGACGACCTGGCACTCCGAGGGCGACTTCGTCGACGCCGGCGTCTCCGCGCGCGACCCCAAGGCCTTCGACGAGAAGAAGATCAAGATCGGCGACACGAAGCTGTCGCTGCAGAGCTTTCCCGAGGACAAGGAGTGGCTCGACTTCGCCGAGAAGCGGGTCACCGAAGGCATGCCGGTGCTGGAGGAGCTGACCGGCAACGAGTGGCCCGGTGGGCTGGAGACGATTCGTGAGGACGGTTCGGCGGAGGCCGTCGGCTACGCCTGGTTCGACTCCGACGCCGACGAGATCGTCGTCTCCGAGGACCTGGACACCGCGATCCTCTACCACGAGATGACCCACGCCTGGATCAACCCCGACATCGTCGAGGGCCGCTGGCTGAGCGAGGGCCTGACCGAGCTCGTCGCCCAGCACGCGACCGAGAAGGTCGGTGCCAAGGGGCAGAAGTACGGCAAGGTGAAGCGTCGCAGCAAGGAAGCGTTCCCCCTCCTGACCTGGGACGCCAACGGATGGAGCCAGGAGAAGGACGCGTACGGCTACCCGGCCGCCTACACAGCCGTCTCGGCCATGCTCGCGGACCTCTCCGACGAGGAGCTGACCCAGGTCGTCGACGACGTCTACGACGGCCGCACCGGTTACGACGCCGCCGATGACGAGATCACCAGCGGCCCGGTCGACTGGCGCCTCTTCCTCGACATCGTGCAGAGGTACGACACCGACGCCTCCCCGGAGAAGCCGCTGAAGAACTGGGTGCTCACCCGCGCCGAGGCCAAGCAGCTCGGGCCCAGGGCCGAGGCCCGCAAGACGTACGCCGAGATCGACCGCGTCAACGGCGAGTGGCTGCCGCCGCTGGGTCTGCGCGACGTCATGGCCGCCTGGACCTTCGAGGACGTGGACGGTGTCGTCGGCCTGATCGGTGAGGCGAACGCCGATGCCGCCGCGGTCCAGGAGGCGGCGGAGAAGGCCGATCTGCCGGTCCCGGCCGCGGCGAAGGAGGCGTACGAGGGCGCCAACGATGACGACCGGTATCGCGAGCTCGCCACCACGCTGCCCCGCACCGCCGAGGTGATCACCGAGGTCGGTGAGGCGACCGCGGACGTCGAGGGGATGCAGAACCCGCTGACCGAGCTCGGCGAGCTGGTGCTGTTCCTCGACGTGGGTGCGGCCGGTGCTCGAGCCGACCTGAACAACGGCTATCTCGAGGACGCCGCGGCCACCGCGGCCGGCGTGCGCGCCCGGGCCGACTGGGCACTGGTCGTCGGACTGGTCGCGCTGCTCGTGCTCGCCTGCGTGGCGTACGCGGCGTACCGGGTGTTCTGGAACCCGTCGGCGCGACGCCGGCGGGCCGCGCGCAGGGCCTTCCTCAGGCAGGCGAAGGAGACGCGGAAGGCGGGAGCTCCGTGGGATTCGCGACCTGCCTGGCCGCCGATGCCGCCCGGGCCGCCCGGGCCGCCGGGGCCTCCGGGACCGCCCGGGCAGCCGTCAATCGGTGGCGAGCTCTTCGGCGTACAGCGCGGCCCCGACGGCCCCCGCGGTGTTGAGCAGCTTCGCCGGGATGATCTCGGTGTCCAGGTCGAGCAGCGGCAGGAATTCCGCCGCCTCCTTCGAGACCCCTCCTCCGACGAGGAATAGGTCGGGGTAGAACAGCATCTCGAGGTGCTGGTAGTACCTCTGCAGGCGCTTGGCCCAGTGCTTCCAGGAGAGATCCTCGCGCTTGCGAGCGATGTTGGAGGCGCGGGTCTCGGCGTCGTGGCCGTCGAGCTCGAGGTGACCGAGCTCTGAGTTGGGCACGAGCACGCCGTCGTAGAGGAGCGCCGAGCCGATGCCGGTGCCGAGCGTGGTCATGATGACCAGTCCACGGCGACCCTTCGCGGCGCCGTAGCGGACCTCGGCCAGGCCGGCGGCGTCGGCGTCGTTGACCACGTGCACGTCGCGGCCGGTGGCCGCGGTGAAGATCGCGTCCGCGTCGGCGCCGATCCAGGACTTGTCGATGTTGGCCGCGGAGTGGACCACCCCGTGGCGTACGACGCCGGGGACGGTCACGCCGACCTTGCCGTCGTAGTCCGGGAACTGGGAGAGCAGGTCCACGAAGATCTCGGCGATGGCGTCGGGGGTGGAGCGTTCGGGGGTCGGGATACGTACGCGTTCCTCGGCGAACTCGCCGGTCGCGAGATCGATCGGGGCACCCTTGATGCCCGTGCCGCCGAAGTCGATGCCGAAGGGCAGGCTCGTCGTCATGAGCCCATCCTATTTACAAGCACCGACGTGACGTACGACACTTGACAGATCATCCTCGTTTGTCAACCAAACTCAGCGTCAAAGGGGCCAAGGATGGAGATCGCCAACAGCACGGTGCCCGACGGCTCGACCGAACAGTGGCGCGACAAGAAGCGCTATCTGTGGTTGCTCGGTCTGGTGGTCCCGCTCCTCGGATTCATCGCGATCGGCGGCTGGCATCTCACCGATATCAGCGCGTTCCTGTGGACCGGTCCGATCATCATCCTCATCGTGGTCCCGGCCATCGACCTGTTCGCGGGGCTCGACAAGTCCAACCCGCCCGACGACATGATCGAGGCGCTGGAGAACGACAGGTACTACCGCTGGATCGTCTACTCCTACCTCCCGCTGCAGTACGCCGTCTTCATCGGCGGCATGGCCATGGCCGCCCATGGCGCCCTGGACGGCCACACCCTGAGCATCATCGACCGGGTCGGGCTGGCGATCTCGGTCGGCTGCGTCGGCGGCATCGGCATCAACACCGCCCACGAGCTCGGCCACAAGCGCGAGGACGTCGAGCGCTGGCTCTCCAAGGTCGCGCTCGCGCAGAGCTTCTACGGCCACTTCTACATCGAGCACAACCGCGGCCACCACGTCCGCGTCGCGACGCCCGAGGACCCGGCCTCCGCCAAGGTCGGCGAGTCGTTCTACACCTTCTGGCCGCGCACGGTCTCGGGCTCGCTGAAGAGCGCCTGGAGGCTGGAGAGGAAGAGGTACGCCCGCCGCGACCAGCACCCGTTCCGGATCGGCAACGACGTACTCAACGCCTGGCTGATGTCGGCGGTGCTGTGGGGTGCGCTGATCGTGTGGCTCGGGCCGGTGGTGATCCCGTTCGTGCTGATCCAGGCGGTCGTCGGGTTCTCGCTCCTCGAGGTGATCAACTACATGGAGCACTACGGGATGATCCGGCAGAAGGTCGGCCGGCGCTACGAGCGCGTCGACCCCAGCCACTCCTGGAACTCCAACAACATCGCCACCAACGTGCTGCTCTACCACCTGCAGCGCCACAGCGACCACCACGCCAACCCGGTACGCCGCTACCAGACGCTGCGCGACTACAAGGAGTCTCCGGTGCTGCCGACGGGCTATGCCGGGATGATCCTGCTCGCGATCGTGCCGCCGGTCTGGCGCCGGGTGATGGACCCCAGGGTGCTGGCGCACTTCGACGGCGACATGTCGCGGGCCAACATCCTGCCGCGCAAGCGGGACAGGATCCTGGCGAAGTATCCGGCGCCGGTCGCAGATCGTGCCGAGACCGGCGACGACACCGTCGCGCAGGTCGTCGGCCAGGAGGTGCTGGCCGCCCGCTGTCCCGGGTGCGGCTACACCTACCGAGTGGAGGAGGGCAACGAGGCGGAGGGGTTCGCCGCCGGTACATCGTGGGGGGACGTGCCGGACGACTGGTGCTGCCCGGACTGTGGCGTGCGCGAGAAGGTCGACTTCGTGCCTCTCGCCTCGGACTCCGTCTCGTAGCCGTACTCGGACGGCGACAGCCCCCGGCCTCGTACGAGACCGGGGGCTGTCATCGGTGCGGAGACCTCAGCTCTTGACGAGCTCCGGCTCACGTGGCTTCTCGGCGTAGTGGTCGGCGAGGTAGTGCCGCTCCAGGCTCTCGCCCTCGACGTCGACGTTCGGGAGGATCCGGTCGAGCCACTTCGGCAGCCACCAGGCCTTCTCCTTCATGAGGTACATGAGGGTCGGGATCAGGAGCATGCGGACCACGAAGGCGTCGAAGATGACCGCTGCCGAGAGCGCGAAGCCCATCGACTTGATGATCGGGTCGTCCATGAGGATGAAGCCCGAGAAGACGGCGGTCATGATCAGCGCGGCGGCCGTGACGACCCGGGCCGAGTTGCGGAACCCGTCGACGACGGCCTCCTTGTACGAGGCGCCGTGGACGTGCGCCTCGCGGATCCGGGTCACCAGGAAGACCTGGTAGTCCATCGCCAGCCCGAACACGAGCCCGATCAGGAAGATCGGGATGAAGCTGACGATCGGCTGGCCCTCGAAGATGCCGAAGGCGCCCTCCTGGAAGATCGCCACGGTCGCGCCGAGGGTCGCCAGGACCGACAGCAGGAAGCCGAGGGTCGCGGTCAGCGGCACCAGGATCGAGCGGAAGACGAGCATCAGCAGGATGAACGCCAGCCCGATCACGATCGCCAGGTAGGGCAGCAGGGCGTCGTTGAGCTTCTCGGAGATGTCGGACATGATCGCCGAGGTGCCGGTGACCGCGAGGTCGGTGCCGGTCTCCTTCTCCACGGCAGCCTCGCCATCACGCAGCTCGGCGAGCAGGTCCTCGGTCTTCTCGTCCTCCGGGGCGGTCTCGGGCTCGATCAGGATGACCGCGCCGTTGTCGTTCCCCGACGGCGGGATCACCTTGGCCACACCGTCGAGGCCGGCGGCCCAGTCGGCGACCTCGGCGTAGGCCTGCTGCTTGGCCGCGGTGTCCCCGGACATGTCACGCGCGTCGACGACGAGCATCATCGGGTCGAGGCGCCCGGGGCCGAAGCCCTCGACGACCAGCTCGACCGCCTGGCGGCGCGAGCTGTCCTCGGGCGCGGTGCTGTCGCTCGGCATGCCGAGGTGCAGGTCCTTGAACGGGATCGCCAGCGCCCCGAGGCCGATGACCGCGATCAGCACCCAGAGGATCGGCGCCTTGCCGATGAACCGGGCCCAACGGACACCGTTGTTGAGGATGCGACCGTTGGCCTCGCGCTTGGGGTTGTAGCGACGTACGTTGAGGCCGAAGGCCTTCGACTTGAGCAGGCCGAGGAGCGCCGGGAGCAGGGTCAGCGCGACCAGGACCGCGACGACGACGGTGACGGCCGCGCCCAGGCCCATGGCGGTCAGGAACGGGATCCCGACGACGCTGAGCGCGGCGAGCGCGATCACGACCGTCAGTCCGGCGAAGACGACCGCCGAGCCGGCGGTGCCCACGGCGACGCCGATGGCCTCCTCGCGGTCGTCGGTGTGGTCGAGCTCGCTGCGGTAGCGGGACAGGATGAACAGCGCGTAGTCGATCCCGACAGCCAGGCCGATCATCGTGGCGAGCATCGGGGTGGTCGAGGAGACATCGGTGAACGCGGTCAGTGCGGTGATCCCCAGCGTTCCGATCGCGACGCCGACGCCGGCGGTGATGATCGGGAGGCCGGCTGCCACGAAGGAGCCGAAGGTGATCACCAAGATGAACAGGGCGATGATGATGCCGAACAGCTCGGAGCTCGCACTGCCCATCTCCTGGACCTGCATGCCCTGGCCGCGCACCTCGACCTGGAGGCCGTCCTTGTTCGCGTCTTCGATGACGTCGGTGACCTGTTCCTGCATCTCAGGCGTCACCTCGGTCGCCTCGACATCCTCGAACTCGGTCGAGATCAGCCCGATCCGGCCGTCCTCGGACAGCGTCGGCTGAGCCTGGAGCTGGCCGAGCAGCATCTGCTGCGCCTGCTGGGTCGTCACCGTCTGCCCGCTCTCGGCGGACATCGCCTTGGCGTACCCGGGCGCTGCTGCCTCGGCCTGTTCCGGTGTCCAGATGTAGGAGATCTGGTCGGGTACGTCATCGAGCGCGGCGAGGTTCTGGACGAGCTCGGCCACGGCCTTCTGGTTCGCGGCCGTGGTGAGCGTCTGGCCCTCGGGAGCGGCGACGACCACCTCGATGGAGGCGGCGTCGAGCACCGAACCGCCCTCGGTGCCCATGATCTCGGGCAGCTCCTCGGCAGCCTCGACCGACTCGAGGCCGGGCATGGTGAAGGTCGTGGACATCGGCTTGGACATCGTGGTCGCCACCGCGCCGATCCCGATGATCACGATCATCCAGACGGCGACGAAGATCGGCCACCGCCGGTAGGCGGTCTTTCCGAGTCGATAGAGCAGCTTGGCCATTTCGGGGTTCCCCCTGGTCAGTGGTTCAGAACAGATCGACGAGGTCGTCGAAGATCCGGGTGAAGTGGTCGGCGACGGTGCCGGCCGAAGGATTGGCGAGGTAGGCGTCGAGCGAGGCGTTGAAGACCACGATCACGAGATGCAGGACGACGCCCGCGAGCTCGGGAGTCATCTGGTCGCCCTCGCGCTCGGAGATGACCTCGGCGAAGTGAACGGCAATCTGCTCGAAGCGGGTGCGTGCCGCATCCAGCACCTGCCGGTCGGTGGCGAGGATGTGCCGGACGAGGACGAGCTCGTCATGGTCGATGGGCTCGGCGTCGAGCACCGTACGCACCAGCGCGCCGAGATCGCGGCCGACATGGCCGGTGGGCCCGCCGCTGAGGAAGGCCTCGAGCAGCTCCGGGTCAGGCTCCTGCTCGGGGCCGAGGACGGCGTCCATCTTGCTCGGGACGTGGTTGAACAACGTACGCCGCGAGACACCGACGCGGTCGGCGAGATGCTCCATGGTCCAGCCGTCGAAGCCGAACTCGTCGGTCATCTCGAGCGCGGCCCGGTGGATCGTCGCCGCGGTCTTGTTGAGCCGCCGCATCATGACGTTGCACTTTCTCTCACAGAGTGCAGTGTTGCACTCCGGGGGTATCGAGTGCAAAACAATGTGGCTGGGTTCACCTGCCCGTCTTCCACGAGGAGGAGAGGCCGTAGACTTTGCCTTCATGGCGGCCGGCGCACCTGAAACCACCCGACAGCGGATCCTCGATGCCGCCGTCGAGATGACCACCGAGTCCGGGTGGGCGAGTGTGACGATGTCGCGCATCGCCCAGCGGTGCGGGGTGAGCCGGCAGACGGTCTACAACGACATCGGCGCCAAGCCGGCGCTGGCGAAGTCGCTGATCCTGCGTGAGCTGGAGCAGTTCCTCGCGGTGGTGAGCACGGCCTTCGACCAGGAGGACGACTTCATCCGGGCGATCCGCCAGGCGACGTACGGCGTCCTCGACCGTGCCCAGGACAACAAGCTGCTGCACGCGGTCGTCTCGGCGACCCACGGTGCCGACACCGAGCTGCTGCCCTACCTCACCAGCCACAGCGAGGGGCTGCTCGGCTATGCGACCGAGCTCATCCACGAGCACGTCGAGAGGTTCGAGCACGGGCTGACCGACGACCAGGCGGACACCGCCATCGAGATGACCGTGCGCGTGGTCCTCAGCCATGTCATGCAGCCCACCAAGTCACCCGACGAGACCGCCGACGACATCGCCTGGCTGATCTCGCGGGTCCTGAACGGATGAGTTACCAGCGAGTTGGGTGCTGACCAGGCCTCGCCTAACCTTCCTGCGGGGAGGTAGACGGATGCGACAGGTCTCGTGGAGAGCGGCTGCGGCAGTGGGCGCGGTGCTCGTGGCGACCCTGGCCGCCTGTGCGGGTGAGCCGGCGAAGCCGGCCACGCCGAGCGGCAGCCCGAGCTCCAGCGGAGCCGCCAAGGTCGAGAGTCCGGTCGCCGACCCCTCGCACGCCGTCGACATCCCCGGCAAACGCGAGGGCACGCTGCACTCCACCGACCTGCTGATCCTCTCCGAGGACACCCTCTCGTCCGCCGACGTCAAGAAGATCCGAGGACTCGACGGCGTCTCCGGCGTCGAGCAGATCTCGATGGCCCAGGTCAGCGTCGAGGGACGGCTGGTGAAGGTGGTCGCCGTCGACCCGGCGACCTACCGCAACTTCGCCCCCTTCCAGAGCGCCGACTCCGACGAGGTCTGGCAGCGCGTCGCCGGTGGCGAGGTGGCGATCGATCCCGAGCGCCAGGACGAGCTCCCGGCCGACAAGGACGGGTTCGTGCGGCTCGGCTCCAAGAAGGACGCGGCCTCTGTCCACGTCGGCGCCTACGCTCCCCAGCCGCCGGGTCTCGCCGCCGCCGTCGTCAACCACAAGTGGGGCGAGGAGATGGGCATGGAGAAGGGCAACGCGCTCATCGTCTCCACCGCCGCCATCGCCCCCAACCGGGTCGTCGAGCCGATCCAGAAGGTCGTCGGCTCGGACGCCTCCGTCCAGCGCCTCGACGTCGTCGCCCGCGCGGGTCTCGACCCCAACGCTCCCCAGAAGGCGTACGTCGTCGGCACTGTCGCCGAGGCCGTCGGCAACTACACCTACCGGGCCAACGGCGACGGCACCATCACCCCCGCCGCGAGCTGGGTGAGCTCCCACATCGTGACCGCCCAGGTGCCGATCCTCGGCTCGGTGACCTGCAACAAGGTGATGATCCCGCAGCTGCGCGCCGCCCTGCAGGAGGTCGTCGACCGCGGCCTGGCCAGGAAGATCGACCCGTCGCAGTACGCCGGCTGCTACTACCCCCGCTTCATCGCCAACACCACCCAGCTCTCCAACCACGCCTTCGGCACCGCCGTCGACCTCAACACCGCCGGCAACCAGCGCGGCACCGTCGGCGAGATGGACCGCACCGTCGTCTCCATCTTCGAGCGCTGGGGCTTCACCTGGGGCGGCAACTGGAAGTGGACCGACCCCATGCACTTCGAGATGAACCGCATCGTCAAACCCGGTTAACCCGGGGTTGTTGCTGACCTGCTTGGGACCCCGCATCTACGCTGGGGGACGTGACGATCCTCGATGACGCCCGTCCGGGCATGGATGACAGCATTCGGCCGCAGGACGACCTGTTCGGGTTCGTCAACGGCACCTGGCTCCGGGAGGTCGAGATTCCGTCCGACCGGTCCAGCTGGGGGCCGTTCGTGATGCTGGCCGACCAGGCCGAGAAGGACGTGCGCGCGATCATCGAGGAGCTCGCGGCCTCCGGTGGCGAGCCGGGCAGCGACGCCCAGAAGATCGGTGACCTCTTCGCGAGCTTCATGGACGTGGAAGGGATGGCCGCGCGCGGCGTACGTCCACTGGACGGCCTGCGGGCCGCCGTGGACGGGCTCCGCGACGCGGACGACCTGGCGGCGTTCCTGGGCGAGGTCGAGCGGATCGGCGGGCACGGGCTGTTTGGGTCCTACGTCGACAACGACGACAAGGCCTCCGACCGCTACATCTTCAACCTGCTCCAGGGTGGCCTCGGGCTGCCCGACAAGGACTACTACTTCGACGAGAAGTTCGCCGAGGTGCTGGGGAAGTACGCCGACTACCTGACCCGTCTCTACGAGCTCGCCGAGCACCCCGACCCGCGTGCGGCCGCCGAGACGATCATCCGGATCGACACCCGTCTCGCCGAGGGCCACTGGGCGCGCGAGGAGACCCGCGACAAGCAGAAGACCTACAACCTGCTGACCCTCGCCGAGCTGCGCGAGCTGGCCCCCAACTTCAACTGGGATGCGTACGTCCGCAACCTCTCCGGCTCGAAGCTGACCACCGAGGCGGTGCTCGGCGAGGTGGTCGTGCGGCAGCCGTCGTTCTTCTCCCACCTCTCGACCGTGCTCGGCGAGGTCGACATCGACGACTGGAAGCTGTGGCTCTACTTCCACGTGCTCCGCTGGGCGGCGCCCTACCTGACCGACGACTTCGTCGAGACCAACTTCGACTTCTACGGCCGCACCCTCAACGGCACCCCTGAGCTGCGTGAGCGCTGGAAGCGCGGGGTCGCGATCGTGGAGGGCGCGATCGGCGAGGCGGTCGGCAAGGAGTACGCCGCGCGTCACTTCCCGCCCGAGGCGAAGGCGCAGATGGACGAGCTGGTCCACAACCTCCTCGAGGCCTACCGCAAGTCGATCTCCGAGCTCGACTGGATGGGCGAGGAGACGAAGGAGAAGGCGTACGAGAAGCTCGACAAGTTCACGCCGAAGATCGGCTACCCGTCGAAGTGGCGCGACTACTCGGCGCTGCAGATCAGCAAGGACGACCTGATCGGCAACGTCTCGGCGGCCTCGGTCTTCGAGACCGACCGGCAGCTCGGCAAGCTGGGCAGCCCGGTGGACCGCGACGAGTGGTTCATGCTGCCGCAGACGGTCAACGCCTACTACAACCCCGGCACCAACGAGATCTGCTTCCCGGCCGGGATCCTGCAGCGCCCGTTCTTCGACAAGGACGCCCACCCGGCGGAGAACTACGGCGGCATCGGCGCGGTCATCGGCCACGAGGTCGGGCACGGCTTCGACGACCAGGGTGCCCAGTTCGACGGCGACGGCAACATGCAGGACTGGTGGTCGCCGGAGGACAAGGCGGCCTTCGAGGTGAAGACCAAGGCGCTCATCGAGCAGTATTCGGCGCTCTCGCCGCGGGACCTGCCGGGTGAGTTCGTCAACGGTGCGCTGACCGTCGGCGAGAACATCGGCGACCTGGGTGGCCTGACGATCGCGCACACCGCCTACATGCTCGCCACCGGCGGTTCCGCCGGCGTCGGCGACCGGCAGCGGCTCTTCCTCAACTGGGCCTACGTGTGGCGTACGGTGCGGCGCAAGGAGCAGGCTCAGCAGTACCTCACGATCGACCCGCACAGCCCGCCGGAGTTCCGTGCCAACATCGCGCGGAACCTGGACGAGTTCCACGAGGTCTTCGGCACTGCTCCGGGCGACGGACTGTGGCTCGATCCCGAGGACCGAGTGCGCATCTGGTGACCCGTGCGGGTAGGGGTATTGGTTAATATTCGATAACAACGTAAAGGAGTTACGCGGGAAGGCGGCTTCACAAATCCGCATTGCAGGAACTTGTTTCTCCACGCTATCGATTCCGGTGCAAGGATTCCCTCCATCCTGGTCCCCACAATCGAGGAGAACCCCACGATGCGTATCGTTCGAGTAGCGGGAGCAGCGACCGCTGCCGCTGTTGCAGGAACTGCCTTCATCGCCTCCTTCGGAAGCCCAGCCGGCGCCACCCCTGCCGGCTCCGCCTCCACCATCACGCCCGAGAGTCTGTCTGCGCAGAAGGTCATCGACGACGAGTCGATCGCGGACAAGGCGATCAGCGCGCTGACGAGCAAGCCGTCGACCTGGAAGGTCGGCGCGGGCCAGGAGCTCGAGCCCGTGGTGACCCTGAAGGACGCCAACGGTGCCACCCACGTCCGGATGAACCGGACCTACGAGGGCCTCGAGGTCGTCGGCGGCGACCTGGTCGCCCACCAGACCAAGTCCGGCACCCTGACCTCCGTCTCCCAGGGGCTGACCAAGATGCTCGACCTCTCGGTGAAGCCGGCGATCACCGAGACCGCAGCCACCAAGGCCGCGCTGACCCTGGACGCCGTCACCAAGACGATCACCAAGCTCCAGGCCGACAAGAAGTACACGCCCGAGCTCGTCGTCGACGCGGTCGACGGCACCCCGACGCTGGCGTGGCGGGTGACCACCAAGGGCAAGCAGGCCGACGGCACCCCCTCGCGCCTCGCGACGTACGTCGACGCGGAGACGGGCAAGGTGCTGCGCCGGGTCGAGGGCATCCACACCATCGACGGCGAGGGCAACACCCTCTACTCCGGGACCGTCCCGCTGCAGGTCAAGCAGAACGGCTCGACGTACGAGCTGCGTGACGAGACCCGCGGCGGCACCTACACGACCGACATGAACAACGCCGAGGACAGCATCGTCTGCCAGATCATCGGGTTGGGCTGCGTGGCCGGCGACGTGGTCACGAGCCCGACCACGACCTTCGGCAACGGCTCCAACGACGACCGGGCGACGGCGGCGGCCGACGCGCAGTACGGCACCAACGTCACCTGGGACTACTTCAAGAACGTCCACGCCCGCGACGGCATCTTCGGCGACGGTTCGGGTTCCTTCAACCGGGTCCACTACGGCCAGAACTACGTCAACGCCTTCTGGGACGGCGAGAAGATGACGTACGGCGACGGCGACGGTGTCGGCTACGGACCGCTGGTCTCGCTGGACGTCGCGGGCCACGAGATGACCCACGGCGTCACCGAGAACACCTCGGGCCTGGAGTACTCCGGTGAGTCCGGCGGCCTCAACGAGTCGACCTCGGACATCTTCGGGACGGCGGTCGAGTTCTACGCCGACAACGCCGAGGACCAGGGCGACTACCTGATCGGTGAGTCCTTCATCCTCGACGGTGGCGACCCGCTGCGCCGGATGGACAACCCGTCCTTCGACGGCAACTCGGTCAACTGCTGGTCGTCCTCGACCGGTGGCCTCGACGTCCACTACTCCAGCGGCGTCGGCAACCACTTCTTCTACCTGCTCTCCGAGGGCTCGGGCACGAAGACGATCGGTGGGGTCGAGCACTCGAGCACGACCTGCGACGGCTCGACGATCGCCGGGATCGGTCGTGACAAGGCCGAGAAGATCTGGTTCCGGGCCAACTCGACCTACTTCACCTCGACCACCGACTACGCCGGCGCGCGCGATGCGACGGTCAAGGCGGCCTCGGACCTCTACGGCGCCTCCAGCCCCGAGGTCGCGGCCGTCGAGGCGGCGTGGACCGCGGTCTCGGTGAGCTGATCTCGCCACACTGACAACAGAGTTGTCCGACGGCGTCGTTTTCCTGTTGGAGGCGGCGCCGTCGACCGCTTTGGGTAACTAAAGTACGAATTCGGGCGTGTGGTTATGCCGGTTCGGCGATTGGACGCATACTGGAGATGCCGGGCCGGTTCTGCGGGTCCCCGTGGGGGAGGACCAACAGCGCCGGCTCGGCGTTCGCATCTGCGCTCGGCGAATAACGGTTCGCGTGGACAGGTCCTCGCTGTCTACCCTGGAGGCATGTACTCCGGCATCGCCTACATGCGCCTGCGCCCCGCCGCCTGACGGCGGCGCTGCGAGGCATACTCACGCCGCTGTCCGGCCCTGCCGGGTAGCTGCTCTCGCTTTCCCGGCTCCCGTTCGCGAGCTGGAAGTTCACTGTCGTGTCTGTACAGACCCATCACACCTCTGCCCACCTGCGCGCCGAGGACATCTCCGTCACCCGCGGCGGTCGCCCCGTCCTGCGCGGCGTCTCCCTGACCGTCTCTGCTGCCAACCGGTCCCGGTTGACCGTCGTCGGCGAGAACGGCCGGGGCAAGACCACGCTGCTCCACGTCCTCGCCGGACTGCTCGAACCCGACTCCGGCCGGGTTCAGCGGCACGGCAGTCTCGGTGTCGCGCAGCAGGCTCTGGACGTACGTCCCGGAGACACCGTCGGCACCCTCACCTCCGCCGCGCTGGCCGAGTCGCACTCCGCGCTCCGCGCACTCGATGAGGCTGCGGCGGCCTTGTCGTACGACCCGTCGGACTCCGGCGGGACGTACGCCGCCGCGCTGGAGCGCGCGACCACGCTGGACGCCTGGGACGCCGATCGCCGGGTCCAGATCGCTCTGGAGGCGCTCGGCGCGTGCACCGATCACGGACGAGAGCTGGCGACGCTGTCGGTCGGCCAGCGCTACCGGGTGCGGCTCGCCTGCCTGCTCGGAGCGCACCACGACCTCCTCGTGCTCGACGAGCCGACCAACCATCTGGACGCGTCGGGGCTGGCGTTCCTCACCGAGCGGGTCCGGGCTCATGCCGGCGGTGTCGTGCTCGTCTCTCACGACCGCGCGCTGCTGCGGGAGGTCGGCGAGGAGTTCCTCGACCTGGACCCGAGCGACGACGGCAGGCCCAGGACGTACGCCGGTGGCTACCAGGGCTGGCAGGACGGTCGTCGCCGCGACCGGGAGCGCTGGGAGCAGGACTACGCGGCCCAGCAGGAGGAGCACCGGCGACTGCAGGACTCGGTCTCGGCCGCGCGGGACCGGCTGAGCACCGGCTGGCGCCCGCCGAAGGGCACCGGCAAGCATCAACGACAGACCCGTGCCCCCGGTCTGGTGCGTTCCTTCAACCGTGACCTCGCGGCGCTCGAGGCGCACCGCGTCTCCGTGCCTGAGCCGCCGATGTCGCTGCGGTTTCCGGAGCTCTCCTCGGAGGTCGGGGGAACGCTGCTGCGGTGCGAAGGCGTACGCGTGCCCGGACGCTTGTCCGGACCCGTCTCGTTCGCCCTCAAGGGTGGCGAGCGGCTCGTCGTCACCGGTCCGAACGGGGCGGGCAAGTCGACGTTGCTGCAGGTGCTGGGCGGCGCACTTCCTCCGTCTGAGGGGTCGGTGTGGGTCTCGCCGGGGGCGCGGGTCGCGCTCGTCGGTCAGGAGGAGCCCGAGTGGGCGCCTGGGCTGACGGCGGCGGAGGTCTATGCGCAGCACTGTGGCCGGCTGGTGGCCGCCGGGGTGGTGCCGGAGCGGGCGGTCCCGTCGCTCCGGTCGACCGGACTGGTGGACGCGGAGGCGCGGCGTACGCCTGCATCGCGGCTCTCCCAAGGGCAGCAGCGGCGGCTCGAGCTGGCGCTGCGGCTGGCCTCGCTCCCGCAGCTGCTGATCCTGGACGAGCCGACCAACCATCTCTCGGCCGGGCTGGTCGACGAGCTGACGGCCGCGCTGCGGGCGACGTCGGCGGCGGTCGTGGTGGCCACGCACGATCGCCAGATGCTGGACGACCTGGCCGACTGGCCGAGGTTGGCACTGGGAAAGTAGTCGGTGGTCCCTGATAGACCTGTGGTCATGACTGATCCGGCTGGTGACGTACGTGCTCGTGCTGAGGCGCATCTGCGGGCCCTCGTGGGCCGGGACGACGCCACGCTGCGTGAGGACCAGTGGTCGGCGATCTCGGCGCTCGCCGTCGAGCGTCGCCGGGCGCTGGTCGTGCAGAAGACCGGTTGGGGGAAGTCGGCGGTCTACTTCGTGGCGACGCTGCTGCTGCGTGAGGCCGGTCTCGGGCCGACCGTGATCGTCTCGCCGCTGCTCGCGCTGATGCGCAACCAGATCGCGGCGGCGCAGCGGGCCGGGATCCGGGCGGTGACGATCAACTCCACCAACCCCGAGGACTGGGTCTCGATCGAGGAGGCCATCCACGCCGGTGAGGTGGATGTCCTGCTGGTCTCGCCCGAGCGGCTCAACAACCCGAAGTTCCGCGACGCGGTGCTGCCTCGGCTGGCCGCCGAGTGTGGCCTGCTGGTGGTCGACGAGGCCCACTGCATCTCCGACTGGGGGCACGACTTCCGGCCCGACTACCGCCGGATCCGCACGCTGCTGGCCGACCTCCCCGACGGGATCCCGGTGCTCGCCACGACCGCGACCGCCAACTCTCGGGTGACCTCGGATGTCGCCGAGCAGATGGGGTCGGGGGTTCTCGTGCTTCGAGGATCGCTGGACCGGGAGTCGCTGCGGCTCGGGGTGGTCACGTTGAAGACTCCTGAGCAGCGGCTGGCCTGGCTCTCCGACCATCTCTCCGAGCAACCCGGCTCGGGCATCGTCTACTGCCTGACCGTGGCCGCGACCGAGGAGATCGCCGACTATCTGCGCTCGCGCGGTCATGACGTGGCCGCCTACTCCGGGCGAACCGAGGCGGCCGAGCGGGCCGAGCTGGAGGAGTCGCTGGCCGCCGGGAAGATCAAGGCGCTGGTGGCGACCTCGGCGCTCGGGATGGGCTTCGACGCGACGCTCGGGTTCGTGGTCAACATGGGTGCGCCGTCCTCGCCGGTCTCCTACTACCAGCAGGTCGGCCGTGCTGGACGAGGCACCTCCGACGCGTCCGTCGTGCTGCTCCCGGGCATCGAGGACCGCGACATCTGGGCCTACTTCGCCTCGCTGGCGTTCCCGCGCGAGGAGCAGGTGCGCCAGACCCTCGGGGTCCTGTCGGAGGCGGGCCGGGCGCTGTCGACACAGGCGTTGGAGACGTACGTCGACCTGTCGCGGTCACGTCTGGAGCAGATGCTCAAGGTGCTCGACGTCGACGGCGCCGCCCGCCGGGTCGGCGGTGGCTGGGAGGCGACCGGTGTCCCGTGGGACTACGACGCCGAGCGGTACGCCCGGGTCGCCGAGGCCCGGCGCCGCGAACAGGACGCGATGCTCGCCTACATCTCGACCGACCAGTGCCGGATGCGGTTCCTGCGCGAGCAGCTCGACGACCCTGGCGCCGTCGACTGCGGCCGGTGTGACAACTGCGGTGGCTTCGCGGTCACCTCATCGGTCTCCGAGGGTGCGGTCGAGGAGGCGTCGGCGCGACTCTCGCGGCCCGGCGTGGTCGTGGAGCCGAAGAAGATGTGGCCCACCGGCCTCGACCGGCTCGGCATCTCGCTCAAGGGCAAGATCAAGGACGGGCCCCTCGAAGGGCGCGCGGTCGCGCGGCTGACCGACCTCGGCTACGGCCAGGCGCTGCGTGACCTCTTCCGCGAACCGGCGCAGGACGGCCCGGTCCCGGTGCCGCTGGTGAAGGCGGTCGTCGAGGTCTTGGGCGACTGGCGTCCTCGGGTCGGCGGCATCGTCTACGTCGAGTCGATGACCCGCCCCACCCTGACCCGAGATTTCGCCGAAGGCCTCTCGCGCTATCTCCGCGTCCCCGTCCTCGGCTCGTGGGCGATCGTCGACCCCGACGTCGGTCCCGGCCAGGGCGCCTCCAACTCCGCCCAGCGCGTCGCCGCCATCGGCCGCCGCTTCTCGCTCCACGCCGACGTTCCGCCCGGTGCTGACGTACTCCTCATCGACGACCGCATCGCGACCGGCTGGACCGTCACCCTTGCCGCCCGAGCCCTCCTCGACGCCGGTGCAGGCTCGGTGAGCCCGTTGGTGCTGGCGACGACGACGTAGGGCGCGTCGGTCTGTTCCGAAGGAACACCCCCGTCAGACCGCCGGCCGGACGATGCCGTGGTCGTACGCGAAGACGATGGCGGCGGCACGGTCGCGGAGATCGAGCTTGGCGAAGATGCGGCCGATGTGGGACTTGACGGTGAGCTCGGAGATGACGAGCCGCTCGGCGATCTCGGAGTTGGTCCAGCCGGAGGCGAGGCCGCGGAGGACCTCGAGCTCGCGGTCGGTGAGCTCGGAGACCTCGACGGCGCTCGACGCCGGTGCGACGGCGGAGCGGTAGGTGGCCAGGACGCGGCCGGTGATGGCTGGGTCGAGCCAGGCGTCGCCGAGTGCGACGGAGCGTACGGCCATGACCAGCTCCTCGGCGGGCGAGTCCTTGAGGATGAAGCCGGCGGCACCGGCACGGAGGGCGCCGGAGACGAGCTCGTCCTCGTCGAACGTGGTCAGCACCAGCACCGGCGGCGCCGACGGCAGCGCCCGCACCAGACCGGTGGCGGTGATCCCGTCGACCTGCCGCATCCGGAGATCCATGACCACGACATCGGCCGGGTTGGCCTCGAGGGCCGCGACCACCTCCGAGCCGTCGCCGCACTCGGCGACGATCTCCAGCCCGTCGCGCCGTCGCAGGATGCGGCGCAGGCCGCTGCGTACGAGCTCCTGGTCGTCGACCACGATCACCCGGATCGGCGCGGAGCCGTTCACCGGCGTCATGCGAGGGCCTTGCGTACGAGACAGTGCGATGGGATCACCAGGTCAACCTTCCACATCGACTCCTCGGCGCCCGCCGACAACCGGCCGCGGAGCTGCTCGGCGCGGGCGGCCATGCCGGCCAGCCCGGACCCTTCGCCGACGCCCCGCCGGGTGCCGACGAGCGGGTTCTGCACGGAGAGACGTACGCCGTCGGCGACCGCCAACGAGACCGAGACCGGCGCGCCGGGAGCGTGCCGGATGGCGTTGGCGAGGGACTCCTGCAGGATCCGGTAGATGCCCAGCCCGACCCCGGCGTCGATGCGGGAGAGGTCACCGGACGACGAGAACGTGATCGCCTGGCCCGCGTTGCGGCCCTCCTCCACGAGCCGGACCACGTCCGCGGCGCCGGGGAGCGGCGCGGTGCCGGCGCCAGCGGTCGACAGCGCCCCGATGGTACGCCGGATCTCGGCCATCGCCCGGCGACCGACGGCCTCCGCCTCGGTGAGCGCGGACACCGCCTCGTCCGGCTCGTCGCCCTCGGCGACGGAGCGCCGTGCCGCGGTCAGGTGCAGCAGGGTGATCGAGAGCGAGTGCCCCACCAGGTCGTGGATCTCGCGGGCGATCCGGATGCGCTCGGCCTCCGTGGCACGCGCGTGCTCCTGCGACCGCGCCTGCCGCTCGGCCCGCAGCGCCCGCATCTGGGCCAGGATCAGCAGCCCGAGGATCCAGCCGACGAAGAGCAGCAGGAAGTGGACCCCAACGCCGCTGGGCGTGTCCGTGGCGAAGACCCCCATCACCACAGCCGAGGCGATCGCGTAGAGCGTCCCGGTCCGGAAGCCTTCGCGGACGACCATCTCGAGAGTCAGCGGGACCAGCACCGCCGGCGCGAAGTCGTGCTGTGGCCAGAACGCGGAGGCGGGCTGCGACATCAGCCAGGCCGACCCGGCCAGGGTCGGCACGAGGTCGACGGCCCACATGTGGTTCTTGAGCCACTCACCGGTGTTCGGGATGAAGAAGATGCTCAGCGACGGGACCACGATGACCAGGCCCGCGACGACCATGTCGACGGCGGCCTCGCGCTGGAGCACCGCCACGGTGACCATCGCGACGAGGCCGAAGGCCGACAGCAGCGGCGCCCACCAGGGGATGTCGAGGCCCTTGCTGCGGCAGCGCCGTTCCAGGAAGTCACGCACATCGCGAGCCGAGTCCTGGACACTCATGCCGTTCAGTCTAGAAACGCGTGACTCGCGTCGCATCCGACCACGGCAGGCGGCCGCTCTCCTACCACGGTAGGAACGCAGGTGCCTGCCAGCGTCCGATGCGCCGAGGTGCCACCGATCCGTAGCGTCGAACCATCGCGACGATGACGGAGACGGTGAGGACCATGACCTGGAGCCAGACCCATGAGCGCTACCGGCTGCTGAACGAGGCGGAGGCGGAGCTGCGTGCGGGCTTCGCGCGCCGGCTGCCGTGGTCAGCGGCGTATGCCGAGGCCTTCGGCACCCCGGAGCGTCTGGCTCAAGCCCTCCGGCACCGGTGGCGGATCCGGTTCCAGGCGCAGCTCGACCCGACGCTGTCCCAGGAGGAGTACGAGGCGACGTTCGCCGACCTGCTGGCCGACCTGGCCCCGCTGATGGGGCGGATCGGCACCCACGAGTTCCGTGAGGAGCTGGCCGATGCCTCGGCCTGAGCTGTCACCGATCGATGGGGCTCGGTCGTACGCTCGGTGGGCCCTGTCCCAGGGCATCAACCGTGCGGTGCTGAGCTTCGCGTCCAGGCGCGGCGACCCGCTCGCCGAGCTGATGTGGTCGCGGGACGTGCCGGACTACGACCGTCTGCGAGCGCGCGGCCCGATCCACATCAACCCGTTCATGGCCGGCACGGTGTCGTACGCCGCCGCCGACGAGATCCTGCGCAGCAGCGACTTCGGCGTCGGTGACGGCCAGGGCGAGCTGCCCGTGCCGCTGCGCTGGCTGCTCGGCAAGGTGAGCGCGCCCGACGCTCTGGGCCCGGTCGACCCGCCGTCGATGCTCGCCGTCGACCCGCCGCTGCACACCCGCTACCGCAAGCACGTCTCGAAGGCGTTCACCGCCCGCCGGATCAGCTCGATGGCCGAGATGGTCACCGCGGTCGCCGGCGACCTGCTCGACGAGATCGACCCGCGCGAGGGGAGGGTCGACATCATCGAGGAGTACGCCGCGAAGCTCCCGATAGCCGTGATCGCCGAGCTGTTGGGCGTGCCGGCCGCGGACCGTGCCGACATCCTCCGTTGGGGCGACCAGGCCGCCGCCATCCTCGATCCGGGGTTGTCGTGGCGGGACTACTCGCGGGTCGAGACCGCGATGAGGTCCCTGCACCACTGGTTCGAGGACCACGTACGCCGCCTCCGCTCCGACCCCGGCGACGACCTCCTCAGCGCCCTGGTGATCGCCGGCGACCTCGACGACATCGAGCTCCACGCCCTCGGGTTGTTGTTGCTCGCGGCCGGCTTCGAGACCACCGTCAACCTGCTCGGCAACGCGGTTGCTGCCTTGGACGCCCATCCGGCCCAGCGTGCTCTCCTCCTCGACGATCCATCTCGCGTCGACGGTGTCGTCGAGGAGACCCTGCGCTGGGACCCGCCCGTCATGGCCACCGTCCGCGAGGCCTATGCGGCGACTCGCGTCGGTGGCGTGGAGGTCGCCAGAGGTACTGCTGTCGCTGTCGTCCTCGGCGGCGCCAACCGCGACCCGTCGGTGTTCGAGGACCCCGACACGTACGACATCACCCGGGCCAACTCCGACCAGCACCTCTCCTTCTCCGCCGGCGCCCACTTCTGCCTAGGCGCCAGCCTCGCCCGCCTCGAGACCCGCGTAGGCCTCCGCCTGCTGTACGAGCGCTTCCCCACCCTGCATGTCACAGGCCAACCCGTACGCCGCCCCACCCGCATCCTCCGCGGCTACGCATCCCTGCCGGTCGCACTGTGAGCCGTGGTGTACTACTCCTACTGAGGCACCCGCCGGGGGTGCGTACGGAAGCCTCGGGAGGGCGGACCATGGGTAACGGCGACGAGCTCACCGTTGACTACGACAACCTGAACAAGGTCCATCGGGACCTCGAGGAGCAGAAGGGCCTGGTTCAGAGCCTCGACCTCGGGCGGGCACCGGCAGCGAGCGCATTCGGTGGTTCAGCCAAGGGTGAGTGGCTCGCCAACGCGGTGATCAAGGGTCACGAGAACATCGGCAAGGCGAAGAAGGAGACAGTTGAGGGTCTGGAGAAGTACGCCAGCGCCGTCGACGACGCCATTCACGACATCGCTGCGACCGACGAGGGCGCAGCCATCGTCGCCAAGAAGATGGCTGATGCCCTCGCCGTGATGAGCAACCCGCTCGTGATCTTCAGCAGGGAATTCGGTGGCAAGATCCCGATGATCTGACGAGATCAGCCTGGCTCAAAGAGCCTTGTATGTCGGCATGATCTCGGCGATCAGCGCCTCGGCGCCCTTGCGGTCGATGTCCGACTTCGTGAACCGCCAGGTGACTGTCACGCTGTGATCGCCTCCGGGGACCACGGTTCCGTAGTGATCCTCCCACTCGTGCCCGGTATCGCCTTGGAAGTGATAGAAGGTCGACCCGTTGATCGTCTCGTTCGGCAGGCGCTTCAGATTCTGAACGTCATCTGCTAGGGCCTTCTCCTCGAGGGCTGCGAGAGCGTCAACAGCCGCTTCGTCGTCTCCCTCGCCCGCATGTACGCCGCCCTGGAGGATTGCAGCGCCAGGCGAGATCCCGATGGCATCCTCCGGCGCACGCATGCTCAACGAAAGATCACCGCTGGACCTGATGTTCCAGTTCGCGGGAACCTGCAGCTGCGCTACCTCTACCGATGCGACCTGCCAATCAGCCGGAACCTCTGGACCGCTTGACCCGGACGGCTCTGTCGTCGCCGATCCCGATACGTCCGTGGTCGGCTCCGTGGTGGGCGTGTCATTTCCGCACCCAGCGATACCAGTCGCGGTGACCAGGGTCAGAGCGGCGATCGCGATCGCCCGAGACGTCCTCATGTCACCGCACTCTAGGGCACCTGATGAACGACGGTGACGACCTGGTCGGATGTGTTGTCTAATGGGGTCGCGGGGCGATCGGACCCCTTGTTTCGAACGCTCGGGGAGGAAAGCGCGTGTCAACACGAGGCCCATGGATGGAACGCCTTCGGACCTACGTCTCCGGAGCGGACCCGTCGACGATCGACATGCTGATCGACAGTTGGAGAGAGGCGGAGCGCCAGTTCCGCACATCTGGATCGGTGCTTGTCCAGAGTGGGAAGGCTGCAGAGGATGGTTTCTCGGCGGCCTCGATGTCAGGTCAAGCCGCTCGTCGCAACATGGAGGCGTCGGGCAGGAAGACGACCGACAAGAGCGACGTGATCAAAGCAGCAGTCGAGGCGATGCAGGACGTACGAGCCAAGATCACCACCGCGATGCGCGAGTACGCCAGGCTCGAGACAACCCTGCCGGCGACCCATGGCGCTGCGCCGGATGCATCCGATCCCAAGTACGCCCAGTCCGGGACAGGAGTAGACGCGGCTCAGGCAACGGCGAACCAGAAGGCCCTTCAGGCCGATCGCGCCGCTCACGCCGCGCGCGAGGCCGCGATCGCCGACGCGGAGCGGGTCGCTGCGCAGCACGTGCAAGACGTCGACACTTCAATTGACGACGCTGAGCCGAAGGTACGGGCTCTTTATGACGATGGCAGCGGTTCTGATCCCGTTCCAGCCGGCAGTTCGGCCTCACCCGGGTCGGCGAGCCAGGTAGCGGCCGCAGAAGCGCGCATTGCGAAGTACAACTCCGGCACGCTCTACCCCGACGGCTGGGGCCACGAGCTGATCGCTCAGGAGAAGGCCAACATCGAGGCGCACAAGGCCGAGAACAAGCCCGAGTGGAACGGCACCGAGTGGATCAACGCCGACGGCACTCCCGCTCCCGCCACCTCGTACGCGATGGTCGAGACCGCTGACGGCCTCGCACCGCTCGCTGGCGGCGCAGGTGGGATGTCCGCCCTCGCGATCGCCGGGGGCGGAGCTCTGCTCGGTGCAGGCGTGGCCAAGGCGATCGCCAGCAAGCTCTCCGCCGGTGCGTCCGCGAAGGCCGCAACCGCCGGCGCCGCATCGAGGTCAGCCGCTGCCCGGTCCGCAGCCGCTAGGGCCGGCACCGCCGGTGCCCGCGCGGGAGCCGGTGGTGCTGGTGCAGGTGCTCGTGGCGCTGGTGCTCGTGGCGCTGGTGCGCGTGGCGCAGGAGCCGGCGCGCGCGGCACTGGTGCCGGCGGACGTGGTGCCGGCCGGGGCGGTGCTGGCGGCCGCGCCGGAGCCGGTGCAGCCGGTGGCCGCGGTGCCAAGAAGCGGGACCAGAACGGCAGCCAGAACCAAGAGTGGGAAGCCGACTACACCGACGACTGGACCGAGACCGCAAGTGACGTCCTGGACCCCAACGCCTCCCGCGGCTGGGTCCCCAACGCACAGCCGAGCGACGACGTCGACGAGAAGAAGCGCCGCTGACGCCAACCGGGCGCGTTCGTCGCTCATCGGCCAGAACACTGTCCGTACCTCGGAAGCCCGGTGTCCTGATGGTCCCCGTCGAAAGGGGTGGCCAACCCGGCACTCTCGGGTTGGCCACCTTGGGCCCAGATAGGGGATCTCGAGCCCCTTGGCCCCCGAATCGGTTCGAGGACGACGACACAAGCTAGCCGTGCAGGCACGAAGAACGTTGCTATGTCAAGGCCGTTGGCATCAAGTACCGTGGTCTCGAAGCCGACTCGGGGGGATTTCATGTCAGATCTGCAAGGCAACGCTGGACTCGGCGCGACCGTCCGGCCATCGACGGAGCATTCGCGGCCTTGGACTATCAAGTGGGCAGTCATCGGAATGTGGGTCGGTGCAGCGATGACGGTACTCGGCGTCTACGTCTTCTATCTTGAGGTAGATGCGACCAACCGGAAGACATTCGGAGCCGATTACGCCACCACAGACGGATTAGTTCAGACGGGACTGATGATCTCGATGGGGGTCGCTATCGGCTTTGCGGTGCTTGAAGTCGGCCTTTGGGTAACGATGGCTCTGACTAATCGACAGGGGTTCAGATGGGCGCGCATCGTCGCTACGGTGCTGGCGTCGATCGGACTTCTCTACGCCATATTTGTGATCGTTACATCAGCCTTGTCCGACACGCTCATCTTTCCGTCCATCGCCTACAACATCGTCAACGAGGCATTGGCGATCGCAATAGTAGTGATGCTGTGGCATCCGAGGTCATCGACTTACTACCATGCCCAGTTGGTGGAGCGTGCGATGCGCGTGGTTCGACCGAATGCGGACACTAATTGATTGAAGGTTTCGTCGTCGTTCCCGTTTGGGTGGAAGTGCCTTGGGAGGACGATCCGCATTCTTGATTCGCCAAGGCGTGCTGAGCCACGTCACTTGGATCGACGCAAACCCGAAGGCTATCGCCAGGCTGCCAGTTCCGGCGGTACAAACGGTCTTCGCCATAGTACGTGGCCCCGTCAACATCATAGCCGTATACCACGATGTATTGGTCGCCGTTCCATTTGGACTGAACTTCCGTGGCGGCGACGCGCTTGGTCAGGTAACTCTGGTCTTCGGCGTTGTTGAAGACGAACCAGACCACTCCGGCGAAGATCGCGCCCAACAGTACGATCGAACCAACAAAGAAACCAATGACTTTCAGCACTAGCCTGCCCTCCGAGAGAATTGAATGTTTGAGTGCATGGCTTCGGCGAGCCCTCTTCCGTCGGCGGTGTCTGGTGAGACGACTCGAGAAAGATAGAGCGAGCTTCCATCCGTCGCCATCAGAACAGCATTGTGCAGGCGTATCCCGCTGGTGATTCCGGATGAGGTGGCGTGGAAGGCCGCCTGTGATCCGCGCACCTGGGAAACGCACACTTCCGTGTCGGTGGGGTCGTCGTCAAACTCGTCCGAGATACGGCGCATCTCTGCAATCAACAGGTGACGAACGGCGGTCGCTGATGGCATGCATGGACGGCGAACGGCAACGATTCTCGTGATCAGGTCGCGGCCATCCCCGTACCATTGCCACACCTCGCCGTGGGATCCTATAACGTGATGGCACGGACTTCGGGGCGCACTGGTTTGAACCGAGCCAATATTGACGGTCTGGAGATTCATCAGAGTTGGCGGGTCAGCCATGGCCGGCATTAGTTTCCTCCTGTTACTGGCTTTGCGGCGCCGGTCTTCGGATCGATCGAGACGACTTCGTTCGAGTTTGCGTCTCTGACCCACACATTCTGGGTAGTCCTGGACTCGGTTCCCCATTCGATCCCGCCTTCTGGTCGTTTGGCGTCGAAATCTGAGCCGCCAATCGCGGTCTGCTTGACGACAACCTGACCATGGTCCATGGCAAGATCGGTCGCGCGATCCATGTCGCCCCGTTTGACGGCCTCTTGGATCTCGTCCCACATCACGTTCGATTGGTCGACCTTCAGTTCCACATCAGCGCCTGTCCCGCCACGTGCGCCGGGGATATCTACGCCCAACTTCTCCGCCGCGACCTTTCCGCTGACTTCCCCTGCCAGGGAGAGCGACTTAGGTGTGCCGTCCAGGTCTGTCTTGAGTTCGCCGGTGAAACTTGCGGATCCGCCTACGCCGGACGTTTTACTTTCGCCGTTCAAGGCGCCGTGCACCTTGAACCCGTACTCGTTCTGATCGAAGTCTCGGTAGGCATCGATACGACCATTGGCGTCGCCCTTGACGAAGTTCGTATCGAACTTGATCTCACCCTTGGCATAGACCCCTGTTTTTAGACCAGTGACTTCTTGGGCACGAATGTACTCGGCAATATTCCGGGCGAGGTTGCCGGCCAGACCCCCGCCCGTTCGGAGTGTCGATAGGTCGATGTCAGTGGCAGCATCTTCGAATCCACTCAAAAAACGCTCTGCCTCTTCTTCACTGTCGAAGCTGAGTTCAACCTCGCCGGTTCGGCCGGCCATGAGGCTCGCCCCTCCGCCGGACCCAGCGAGTGCGGCTCCGATGCCCCCTTCGACCTGAAGGCTCATCTTCACTGTGCCGTCCATCATCACCTTGTAATCGGCTGCGACGCCGTATTCAGCCTTGAACCATCTGTGGAGCGGCATTTCTCCTTCAAGATAGGCTTTGATCGTTGCGAGGCCGATGTCGCCGCCGAGCTTCTCGGCGATCTCTTTTGGAGTCAGGCCCTCCAGGGATGGTGGTAGTTGGGCTGCCATGGCCTCTGCGATGGTGCCGTCGCCCCCACGCACTTCGTACTCGATGCTGGAGATCATGGCCTTCGCCAGAGCGACGTCGGCCGCGTCGGCACGCTTCAATGCGCGGTCGATGTCCGCACCAATCTGGTCCATCCGCTCGTCCCGCTTTCGGGTCTCCCGTTGAACTCGCACATTCTCGGTGATCTGACGAGGGTCACCTGCAGGAAACTCTTCCACCGGGACCGCGGGTGCAGTGATGTCACCCGTTTGACGGTCCACTGAGAATCCCTCGACGCTGGCGTCGGCCAACGCATCCTCGAGGGCCGACCGAGCCGCGCGAACCTCCGCTGAGGTTTCTTCTACGGTGACGGCGAGGTCCGAGACCTGTGCGGCGATGTCGTTGAGGCGTTGGTGTAGGTCTTCGTAGTCGTTCATCGCGCTCGGTGTGGCCGGAGCGTCCCAAGACACAGGAGGCTTTCCGGTGTTGATCTCGTCTTGTAGGCCCTTGAGCCTGCGACGCGACGCGAAGAGGTTGTCTGCCAGGCTGGCGAGGCTGTCAGGTTGCCAGTCGAGCAGTTCGGCGATCGTAGGCACGCGACGTCTCCTCAGCCCACCGAGTTGACTTGCTGCTCGCTCTGGCGGCCAGCTGCTCCCGCGTCGTGGTCCGCCGCGTTGTACTCGCGGGCGGCATTGACCAAGGCCTCGCTGTAGGTCCGGGCCTTCTTCGGCCAGTTCTCGAAGCGCCATTGCAACTTGTATTCGAGCTCTCCGGCCCGTCTGGCGCTGGCGCTGCCGCGCATCGCGGACGAGATCGCGTTGATATGGCTACTCGGATCGGCCTTCGTGACGTCGTCCGCAGCCGACTCCATGTTGCTAGCCGAACGACGCAGGTCCCGTGGAATGACGACGATGTCGCTGCTCATGTGTGCCCCCAAGATGTCGCGGCCCGAGATTGGTTGGGTGGCCGCTCATGACCCTCATACCCGCAAACTGGGTTTCTAAACGTAGAAGATCGCACAGGTGCGAGGCAGGTGTGAACCTCGTTGGCACGAATCGCGCGCACGGGGTCAATCCGACTTCGGGGTCGTCGCCGGTTGAGGAGTCGTTGCGGCCGCTGAGTTGGATGCTCCAGCTCCTCTCGAGGCGCTTGCCCGAGTGCCACTTCATCTGGCGTCCACACTTGAAGCCACCTTCGAAGCCCCGTCAACTCTCATCAACTTCGAGATTGAAGTTCACCCTGGTTCCTTTGACCTCGGTGACCGTGACGGTGACGCCTAGCTCGTCGCCACCGGCGGCAAGCGTGCACCGCATCGTTGTGCCCTCCTTGGCCGTGAGGTCGCCAGGACAGTCGATCTTGTCCGGTCTATGGCCGACCTGCTTCTCCAGAAGGCTCGAGACCTGCTTCTCGAGCTCCGTCTCCTCTAGGGAGCCTCCGGTGCTGACAGAGGCAGAACAGGCAGTGGTGATCAGGAGCGCGGCGCCCGCGAATGCGCCCGAGATGACGCGTTTGGATGTCATAGCGCCATGTAACCATGAACAGTTTGGTAAGAGACCGTCTTGCGCTAACTGTGCTGAGCTGGCGATCAGCAGGCGTCATAGACGTACGCAGGGTCGTCCTGTCCGACGAGGTCGCGGTCGCGGAGGAGGGTGAGCGGGGCGCGGGTGGGGTCGGCGCAGACGTCGGCGAAGGTGAGGTCGGCTTCGGCTAGCGAGTCGGGGTATTCGATCTGGAGCACGTGCGAGCCGTAGACGTCGGTGTAGGCGGCGCATTCGGAGTAGGCGCCGCACTCCTCGACGACGGCGAAGTCGAAGCCTAGGTCGTAGTGGGCGAGTCGGGCGGCTTCGGCGGCGTTCTTCTGGGCGATCGCCAGACCCAGGTCGTGGGCGGCGGTGACATATGCCGAGGCCAGGGCTAGGGCGCCGTCCTTCGAGATCGCGTCGAAGCGGGTCCAGGTGTCGAGGTTGTCGATCTCGATGGCGTCGAAGCCGTCGTCTGCGCAGCCCTCGATGATCGGGCCGACGACTTCGAGGATCGAGGCGCGAGCAGAGGCGGTGGAGGGGTCGAGGATGAGCTCGTCGGGCCAGTCGGGGTCGCGTACGGGATCGCCGGAAGCGTCGCGCAGCAGCGCGGACGGGCGATCGGACCAGTCGGCGCCGGGCTGGGTCTGGAAGCCGTTGACGTAGCAGACGTTGTAGGCGTTCTCGAGAGGGGCGGCGGTGGCGTCGCGTACGACCACGTCGATAGGCGTGCCATCGGTCAGCCGATCGGCAGGAGCGCCGAGCTGATAGTCGAAGACGCCCTCGGTCGGTGGGAGTGCGACCGCAGGGGAGCCGCAGCCTGTCAGGGCGAACAGGCCGACCAGAGCAGCGAGGGCCGGGCCGCCAGTGGCAGCCCGGCCCCGCATGAATGAGCGGGTCAGTGGAGGACCGTCGGAGCGGCGGCTCCGTGCTCGGCCTTGCTCTTGGGCAGGAACCACGCGGGGATGAGCGTGACCAGCACCAGGATCGCGGCGATCACGAAGGTGGTCGAGAACGCCTCGGCCATCTCGGCCGGGATGGCCTTGAAGACCTCGGGCAGCTTGGCCGGGTCGAGACCCAGTGAAGCGGCAGCCTCACCGACCTTCTGCTGGTTGGCCGGGTCGGCCATGAACTTCTCCAGACCGCCGGCCGGGACCCCGAGCTTGTCGGCGAGGTCATCCGCTGCGGCGATCGACTCCTTGCCCGCCAGGGCGTTGGTGAGCAGCACCGAGAAGAGCGCGGTGCCGGCGGAGGCGGCGACCTGCTGGACGATGTTCACCAGCGTCGTACCTCGGGCGATGGTGTGCTCGCGCAGCGTCGCCTGGGCGGCGGCGAAGGTCGGCATCATCGTCGCGCCCATGCCGAGGCCCATGATGAACAGCGACAGGAGGAGGTACCAGTACGGCGTGGCCTCGTCGAGGCGCGAGAACATGAACATGCCCACCGCGATCGTGGTGAGACCGCTGAGGACGATCTTGCCCGGACCGGTGCGGTCCGCGAGCATGCCGGCGATCGGCATCGTGACCATCGCGCCCAGACCCTGCGGAGCCAGCAGCAGGCCGGCGTGGAGGGCGTCCTCTCCGCGTACCTGCTGGTAGTAGAGCGGGAAGAGCAGCGAGGCGCCGAAGAACGCCATCGCGAAGATCGACAGGGTGATCACCGCGACGGTGAGCTCCTTGTTGCCGAAGAGGCGTACGTCGATGAGCGGGTGGTCGTTGCGGGACGACAGCGCCCACGGGATGAACGCGGCGATCAGCACCAGGCCCACGACCATGAAGGAGAGGACCTTGGTGTCCAGCAGGGTGCCGGCCTCGGGGATCGAGGAGACGCCGTAGAGGAACAGCGCCAGACCCGGGGACAGCAGCACCATGCCGAGGAAGTCGAAGGACTGCGACGGCTCGACGTGGTCCTTGGGCAGCGCCCGCCAGGCGTAGACCAGGGCGACGACACCGATCGGGATGTTGATCAGGAAGATCCAGTGCCACGAGGCCGAGTCGATCAGCGCGCCACCGATGATGGGGCCGAGGATCGGGCCGAGGAGCATGGGTACGCCCAGGATCGCCATCACGCGACCGACCCGCTCGGGGCCGGCGGCGCGGGTCAGGATCGTCATGCCGAGCGGCATCAGCATGCCGCCGCCGAGGCCCTGGAGTACGCGGAAGCCCACCAGCATCGGCAGCGTCGTGGCCAGCGCGCAGAGCGCCGAGCCGAGCGCGAAGAGCACGATCGCGGTCATGTAGAGGCGTTTGGTGCCGAACCGGTCGGCAGCCCAACCGGTCAGCGGGATCACCGTCGCCAGGGCGAGGGTGTAGCCGGTCATCGTCCAGGCGACCTCGGCAGAGGTGGCGTCGAACTCGCGCTGGAAGGTCTCCAGCGCGACGGAGACAACGGTGATGTCGAGGATCGACATGATCGATCCGAGCACGACGACGCCTGCGACGATGAGCACGCTCTTGTCGAGGTGGTCGTCGGGCGCCTTCTCAGGCTTGGCAGAAATGTCTGTCACGGGTTGACAGCCTACGTGTGGGTTGATAGGTCCCCTAGCCATTATTTACTTTTGACCAGTGACCTGGCTCACCCGCGTTCTCGCTGCAGCGAGCGCTGGCGAGCGGAGGCGAGCATGAGGGTCTTGATCGCTCGGTAGACCGGGCGGATCAGCCATCCGGGCACCGTGCCGTGGCGCTCCTCCTCCCAGACCCGCGCCCGCGGATGGGACTGCAGCAGCCGGTCGACGAGCGCCGGTGAGCCTGCCTGGGGCGCGCTGGTGAGCACGTCGATGCGGCACACGTGCTTGATGTTGGCGTACCCGTACTGCGCCGGGTTGACCAGACGCAGCGGGGCGCCGTGGTCGCCGTCGAGCGGACGGCCGCCGAGTCGATCGGCGAGCAGGACGTCCTCGGCCAGGAGGTCGTTCAGCTCGGCCACGAAGTGTTCGCCGTCGAGGCCGCGCACGAGGACGTGTGTCACGACCGTGCCCGGCACGAGGGCCGGTGCGACGTACCGCTGATAGACGGTGGCGAAGGCGACGCCTTCCCAGGCGAGGTCGGTCACCGACCAGCCGGCGACGCAGTGGAAGGCGGCGTCGAGCTCGCGACGATCTGCACCGACGATCTCGTCCACGGCGAGCTCGATCGGCGTCGTGAGCGCTCCGCCGAAGACGACTGTCGGATGTGCGGAGACGGTCGGTGGGGGCTGGTCGGTACGTCGGCCGAAGCGTGGGAAGAAGTCGATCTGCCGCTGCCCGGGCGGGAGTGCTGCGGGCGGCTGGGTGGTCTTGGTCATGTCAGCCACCGTGGCAGGGCTCCGGCACGGCGCGCCTCAACCTTGGGGAGCGATCACCTCATCCTCGAGGATGAGAAACCGTCGGTGCCGGCGGCTGGTGACCCGCCGAGCCTTGTGCGGCGGGGCAGGATGGTTCATTATCAGGATTCCTGTTATTTCTACTTCGTAGACACGAGGCGACGCCATGCCCTTCAGCTCGAGAATCCAGGCCAGAGGCATCCAGCTGCTGCTCGGTCGCGTCATGGCGCGCGTCCACAAGGACCTGCGCTTCGCCGACGTCCCGAAGCGCACGGAAGCCCTGCGGGTGGAGACCGGTGCCGGACCGGTCACGTGCACCGTCTACCGCCCGCCGGCCACGGCCACGGCTACGACTGCGGCGCTCGCGCCCGTGTACGTGAACTTCCACGGGGGCGGTTTCGTGGTTGGCCGCCCGGAGCAGGACGATCACATCTGCCGCTACATCGCCGCCACGGCCGGCTGTGTCGTGATCAATGTGGATTACGCCGTCGCACCGCAGAGGCCGTACCCGGTACCCGTCACCCAGGCATACGACGTCACCGCCTGGATCGCCGACAACGGGCCGGCGAACGACTGGGACGGTTCACGGCTCGCCGTGGGCGGACACAGCGCCGGCGCCAACCTGACAGCCGCGGTGTGCCGCCTGGCCCGGGATCGCGGCACGTTCACGCCCCGCCTCCAGATCATCGACTCTGCCCCGCTCGACCAGGTCGCCGACCCTGCCACCAAGCAGTCCCTCATCGCCAAGCCGCTGCTCAGCCCTCAGCTCATGCGGATCTTCACCGACGCGTACGTCCCCGATCCGGTCGACCGCGCGGATCCCCTCGTCTCGCCGGGACTGGCCGACGACCTCGCCGGACTCCCTCCCGCCCTGGTCATCACCGCGGAGAACGACCGCCTGCGCGACGAGGGCGACGCCTACGCCAAGGCCCTGGACGCCGCGGGCGTTCCGGTCACCCACCGCGTGTTCGAGGGCGTCGACCACTACTTCACCCACACCGGCCCGGTGCCGGCGGCCAAAGAGGCCATCGAGCTGATGGTGACCACTCTGCGCACCGCACTCGGCGACTGACCCTGACGCACTGATCCTGGGTTCACCGCGCGATTCCTGATCATCGCTTCGGTTTCGGCATGAAGGGTGTTGTCCGTGGTGGCGGCTACGGTCGTGTCCATGTCCTTCGTACCCGTCACCGGTCGTGCGGTCTTCCGCCCGGCGCAGCCGCCGCGGGACTCGGCCGTCGAGTTCGTGGACTCCCGGCGGTCGGTCTCGTTGCCGATGCGGGCCGCGCTGCCGGTCCTGAAGAAGGCGTACGCAGCCACTGACCTGCATCCTTCGGTCGCTCTGGTCGCGTCGGCGGCCCATCTCGGGCTCCGGTTCGTGGCGGCGGGGCAGCTGGAGCCGGCCGATGGTTCCTGGGCGGTCCGCTACACACCTGAGGACGAGGAGCGGGTGCGCCTGCTGGCCTCGTCGCGCGCCTATGAGGATCTGGACGACGAGGCGGCCGAGCTGCTGGTGCGAGAGATCGTGGCCGCGGTCGCGGACGCGGTTCCGACCTCGGCACCGAAGGCCTCCGGGTCGAATGCGTTCCGGGAGTCGCTGCAGACCCGGTTGTCGCGCTATCGGACCGACGAGGGGCCGGTGACGGCCTCGTTGCCGTCGTTGGTGCGGCTCTCGTTCCGGGTCGAGGCGCCGGAGGAGGACCTGCTCATCGGGTCGCTGACGTTGGTGCCGCAGGTGCACGGCGAGGCCGACCCGCTGCACGTGGCCGATGCCGCTCGGCTGTGGGACGAGGCCGACGACCACGGGTTCGGCCCTCGGGCGCGTACGCATGCGCAGGTAGCTCTCCGCGGCGCCGCGGAGGCGTGGCCCGTGCTCGACAGGCTGCTCGACCTGCCGGTGCCCTCGTCCCTGACACTGGCCAGCGATGAGGTCGTCGGCCTGCTCGAGGACGGGGTCGAGTGGCTCAAGGAGCGCGGTGTCGACGTGCTCTGGCCGCGCTCGCTGTCCCGGGACCTGACGACGTCGGTGGCGGTGGATCGGGTGGCGTCCTCATCGACCGACGCGCGCGAGGACCTGATGCGCGAGTCGCCGCTCGGGGAGAAGGGCCTCTTCGCCTTCCAGTGGCAGCTAGCACTCGGCGGCGAGCCGCTCGATGCCGCCGAGATGGACTCCCTGGCGGCGGCCGCGGGTCCGGTGCTGCGGCTGAGAGGGGCCTGGGCGGTGGTCCATCCTTCGGTTCTCCGACGTGCGCGCAAGCGGCTGCTCAAGCGGATCAGCGGCGGGGAGGCGCTGGCCGTCGCCCTGACCGGCCAGGTGCCGAAGGAGGTCGCCGAGGCGGCACCGGGCGAGCAGGTGATCATCGGAGCCTCGATCGCGCGCCTTCGCGACGAGGTCATCGCGGCGACCTCGGGGCCTGCTGTCGACGTGCCGGCCGAGCTGCAGGCCACCATGCGTGGCTACCAGGTCGAGGGGCTGACCTGGTTGGCCGGGATCACCTCGCTCGGGCTCGGTGGCTGTCTGGCCGACGACATGGGGCTCGGGAAGACCCTGATGACGATCGCGCTCCACCTCCACCGGCAGAAGGAGCATTCGGGGCCGACCCTGGTGGTCTGCCCGGCGAGCCTGCTGGGCAACTGGGAGGCCGAGCTCGCCCGGTTCGCTCCCGAGGTGGAGGTGCGCCGCCACCATGGCGCCGAGCGCGACGTCGACGGCGCGAACGGGGTGGTGCTGACGACGTACGGCACGATGCGGCGCGACACCGAGCTGCTCTCGGCGGTGTCCTGGGGGCTCCTCGTCGCCGATGAGGCGCAGCACGTGAAGAACGCTGCCTCCGCG
Source organism: Nocardioides sp. NPDC000445 (assembly GCF_040300245.1). Taxonomy (NCBI): domain Bacteria; kingdom Bacillati; phylum Actinomycetota; class Actinomycetes; order Propionibacteriales; family Nocardioidaceae; genus Nocardioides; species Nocardioides sp. NPDC000445. The sequence goes on from NZ_JBEPDH010000015.1 coordinate 72,423, forward strand.
ACCGCGAAGGCGCTCCGCGAGATCCCGTCACACGCCCGGGTCGCGCTGACCGGAACTCCGGTGGAGAACAACCTGACCGAGCTGTGGGCGCTGCTCGACTGGTGCGTGCCGGGTCTGCTCGGGAGTCGGCTGGCCTTCCGCCGCGCCTGGGCGAGCCAGATCGAGGCCGGTGCCGACGTCGCGAAGGCGAAGGAGTTCGCGGCGCTGGTCGGACCGTTCATGCTGCGCCGCCGCAAGTCCGACCCCGGGGTGGCTCCCGAGCTCCCGCCCAAGACCGAGACCGATCACCTGCTGTCGCTGACGCGGGAGCAGACGGTGCTCTACGAGGCGTACGTGCGCGACGCGATGGCGCGGATCGAGCGGCTCGACGCCGATGACCCGCAGCGGCGCGGGCTGGTGCTCAGCCTGCTCACCGGGCTCAAGCAGATCTGCAACCACCCGGCTCAGTTCTTGAAGCAGGAGGGCGGGCGGATCACGGGGCGGTCGCAGAAGATCGACCTCCTCGACGAGCTGGTCTCGACCGTGCTCGCCGAGTCGGGGGCCGTCCTGATCTTCACGCAGTACGTCGCGATGGCCCGTCTCCTCGAGGCCCACTGGGCCGCCGCCGGTGTCGCCCACCAGTTCCTGCACGGCGGCACCTCGGTGGCGGAGCGTTCGCGGATGGTCGAGCGCTTCCAGGACGGCGAGGTGCCGGTCTTCCTGCTCTCGCTCAAGGCCGGTGGCGTCGGGCTCAACCTGACCCGCGCCGACCACGTGATCCACGTCGACCGCTGGTGGAACCCCGCTGTCGAGGACCAGGCCACCGACCGGGCCCACCGCATCGGCCAGACGCGCACGGTCCAGGTGCACCGGCTCATCACCCAAGGCACCGTCGAGGAGCGCGTCGCGGAGCTGCTGCAGCGTAAACGGGTCCTCGCCGACGCGGTCCTCGGAGGTGGCGAGGCGGCCTTCACCGAGCTGTCCAACGCCGAGCTCCGTGAGCTGGTCAAGCTCGGTCCCCAGAAGCGCCGAAAACGTCGCCGGATCGCCTCATGAGCAAGGTCCTGACCTTCGCCCGCGAGCCGCACCGGCGCGGGATGGTGCGGGTCGAGTCCTGGTGGGGGCGGGCGTTCCTGCGGGCGATCGAGGAGCTGGCGTACGACGACAACCAGCTCTCCGGCGCTCGGTCACTCGCCCGCTCGGGTCGGATCGGCGGCCTGGTCGTCGAGCCCGGCAGGTTTGCCGCCGCGGTCGACGACGAGCGCGGACTGTGGACCGTGAGCGGCACGGTGCCGGTGCTGGGCGCGGAGTCCGTCGCCGCGCTCCTGGAGGTCCTCGGCGCCGCGTCCGCGCGGGCCGAGGCGCTGCTGGCCGGGGAGCTGCCGCTGGACGTGGCCGAGCACGCCGAGGAGGCCGGGGTCGAGCTGGTTCCCTATGGCGAGGAGCTCGCGGTGACCTGCACGTGCGGGCACTGGCACGCGGTGTGCGGCCACTCGCTCGCGGTGCTGCACCAGCTCTGCTGGATCGTCGACCGCGACGCGTCCACGCTGCTTCATCTGCGTGGGGCGGAGCGCGACGAGCTGCTGGCGGGCCTGCGACAGCGGCTGCGTCAGGAGCGGCCGGCAGGGCCGGCGGCGGTCGACGTCGCTGCGCCCGGCGAGTCGACCCGCGACCAGGTCGACGACGTCGAGATCGCGCTCGACGCGGTGCTCCGAGCACGCCACCTGCTCGAGGAGTGAGATGCCTCCGGAGCTCACGCGATAGCCTCGTGCAATGACCTCGGCCCAGACGAAGACCAGGCGCGAGCAGATCCTGGACACCGCGGCCGAGCTCTTCGCGGCCCGCGGCTTCCACGGAGTCTCCGTCTCCGAGCTCGGCGCTGCCTGCGGCATCTCCGGCCCGGCGCTCTACAAGCACTTCCCGAGCAAGGACGCGATGCTCGCCGAGATGCTCGTCTCGATCTCCCAGGAGCTGCTGCGCGAAGGACGCGTCCGGGTGAAGGGCGCGTCGAGCACCGATGAGGCCATCGAGGCGCTGATCGACTGGCACGTCGACTTCGCACTGCGCGACCGGGCCCTGATCGTCGTCCAGGAGCGCGACTGGGAGTCGCTCCCGCACGAGGCGCGCGAGCAGGTGCGCACCCTGCAGCGGAAGTACGTCGACCTCTGGGCCGACCAGCTCCGCGACCGCAACCCGGCGCTGGCCCTCGACAGTGCCCGCGCGATGGCCCACGCCGTCTTCGGCCTCATCAACTCCACCCCTCACAACCGGGTTCTCCCCGAGGAAGCGACCCGCGCCGTGCTCACCAAGATGGCCCGCGGAGCCCTCGCGGAGTAGCCGCCGAGTCGTCCCGGCGCGGGTGACTTCGGTGTGGGGCTTGTCACCCGAGGTTAATGAACGTTAACCTCGGTCCATGGCGTCGAATCTGCGCGAGCTGACGCTCGAGCTGCGAGAGCGGCTCGAGCGCGTACGGCAAGGGGGGAGCGAACGCTCCCGGCAACGGCACACCGACCGCGGGAAGCTGCTCCCGCGCGACCGGGTGGACGGTCTCCTGGACCCCGGGTCACCGTTCCTGGAGGTGAGTCCGCTGGCGGCGTACGGGATGTACGACGACGGCGACGAGTGGGCGGTGCCGTCGGCGGGGGTGGTCGCCGGGATCGGTCTCGTCGCCGGACGCAAGTGCATGATCGTGGCCAACGACGCGACCGTGAAGGGTGGCACCTACTACCCGCTGACGGTCAAGAAGCACCTGCGGGCGCAGACGATCGCGGCCGAGAACAACCTCCCGTGCATCTACCTCGTCGACTCCGGCGGTGCGTTCCTGCCGAAGCAGGACGAGGTCTTCCCTGACCGCGAGCACTTCGGGCGGATCTTCTTCAACCAGGCCAACATGTCCGCGCGCGGGATCCCGCAGATCGCCTCCGTGATGGGCTCGTGCACCGCCGGTGGCGCCTACGTGCCGGCGATGAGCGACGAGACCGTGATCGTCCGCGACCAGGGCACGATCTTCCTCGGCGGGCCGCCGCTGGTGAAGGCGGCCACGGGTGAGGAGGTCACCGCCGAGGAGCTCGGTGGCGGGCTCGTGCACGCGACGAAGTCGGGCGTCGTCGACCACCTGGCCGACGACGACAAGCACGCGCTCGAGATCGTCCGCGGGATCGTCTCGACCCTGCCGGAGCAGGAGACGCGGACGACGACGTACGACGAGCCGGTCGAGTCTCCCGAGACCCTCGCCGACGTGGTGCCCGCCGACACGAAGACCCCCTATGACGTACGCGAGGTGATTCGCCGCATCGTCGACGGGTCCAAGCTGCAGGAGTTCAAGGCGCTCTACGGCGAGACGCTGGTCTGCGGGTTCGCCCACATCGAGGGGCAGCCGGTCGGCATCGTCGCCAACAACGGCATCCTCTTCTCCGAGTCGGCGCTCAAGGGCGCCCACTTCGTGGAGCTGTGCAACCAGCGCGGCATCCCGCTGGTGTTCCTGCAGAACATCACCGGGTTCATGGTCGGCAAGGAGTACGAGAACAAGGGCATCGCCCGCGACGGCGCCAAGCTCGTCACCGCCGTCGCCTGCTCCGTGGTCCCGAAGTTCACCGTCGTCATCGGCGGGTCCTACGGCGCCGGCAACTACGGCATGTGCGGGCGTGCGTATGACCCGAGATTCCTGTGGATGTGGCCCAACGCGCGGATCTCGGTCATGGGCGGCGAGCAGGCCGCATCGGTGCTCGCGACGGTCGCCGGCAAGCCGGACGACGAGGAGTTCAAGGCGCCGATCCGGGACCAGTACGAGACCCAGGGCTCTCCCTACTACGCCACCGCGCGCCTGTGGGATGACGGCATCATCGACCCCGCCGACACCCGACGGGTGCTGGCGATGGGTCTCGCGGTGGCGGCGAACGCGCCGACCCCCGAGCCCCGCTACGGAATCTTCAGGATGTGACTGGGATGTTTGAGTCTGGGATGTTCGAGAGTGTTCTGGTCGCCAACCGCGGCGAGATCGCGCGACGCGTCTTCCGCACCTGTCGCGAGCTGGGGATCCGCACCGTCGCGATCTACACCGCGCTCGACGCGGATGCGCCCCACGTACGCGACGCCGACGAGGCCGTCGAGGTCGCGTCCTATCTCGACGCCGACGCGGTGGTCGCGGCCGCTGTCTCGGCGGACGCCGCGGCGATCCATCCGGGTTATGGCTTCCTCTCCGAGCGGGCCGAGTTCGCACGCGCGGTGGCGAAGGCGGGGCTGACCTGGGTCGGCCCGACGCCCGAGGTGATCGAGCAGATGGGCCGCAAGGACGCGGCCCGGGAGATCGCGGTCGCCGCCGGCGTACCTGTGGTTCCGCGGGGCGAGGACAGCCCCTACCCGCTGCTGGTCAAGGCCGCGGCGGGTGGTGGCGGCAAGGGTATGCGCATCGTCCGCTCGCCCGAGGAGCTCGACGAGGCTCGAGCCGCGGCCGCCCGCGAGGCGCTGAGCGCCTTCGGCGACGAGACCCTCCTGATCGAGAAGTACGTCGAGCGGGGCCGCCACATCGAGGTGCAGGTCTTCGGCGACACCCACGGCAACGTCATCCACCTCTTCGAGCGTGACTGCTCCGTCCAGCGCCGCCACCAGAAGGTGATCGAGGAGGCGCCCGCCCCGACGCTCACCGACGAGCAGCGGAACCTGGTCCTGACCAGCGCCGTCGCGCTCGCTCGCCAGGTCGACTACACCGGCGCCGGCACAGTCGAGTTCCTCCTCGACGAGGCGTCCGGCGAGGCGTACTTCCTGGAGATGAACACCCGTCTCCAGGTCGAGCACCCGGTCACCGAGGAGGCGGTCCGCATCGACGGGGCCGCCGCCGACCTCGTCGCTCTCCAGCTCCGGGTCGCTGCCGGTGAGCCGCTGGGCATCGCCCAGGACGACGTACGCATCGACGGTCACGCCATCGAGGTCCGGGTCTACGCGGAGGACGCCTTCGAGGGCTTCCTGCCGCAGGCCGGCCGCACCTCGATCGTCCGCTGGCCGGCCGATGCACGGGTCGAGCACGCGCTCGAGAGCGAGCAGGTCGTCTCGACCGCCTACGACCCGATGCTGGCCAAGATCATCGTCCGCGGCGCCGACCGCGAGGAAGCCCGTACGGCGATGGTCAAGGCCCTCGATGCGACCGCGGTCCTCGGCCTGACCACCAACACCGGCTTCCTGCGCGTACTGGCCGCCTCCGACGCCTTCCGCGACGCGGAGATCGACACCGCCTGGCTCGACCGCAACGAGGTGCCCGCCCCCGACCCCGAGGTCCCGCGCGCTCTCGTCGCCTGGGTCAGCGCGATGCTGTCGGCGGTGTCGGACACCACGACGCCGTTCCGGGCCGACGGCTGGCGCCTCGCCGGCTCACCGGCGCCGACCATCGTCGACCTCGACCGCAGCGTCACCGTCGACCGCCCCTCTGGCCGCGTAGACACCCACCTCGTCCGGCAGATCAGCGCGGCCGACCACGTTCTCGTGGCCATCGTCGACGGCGTACGTCACTGGGCGGCCATCAACGTCCAGCCCGGCCTCGCCGAGATCGTCCACCAAGGACACCGCTTCGACTTCTCCCCACCCGACCGCGTCGCCGGCGCCGCCGCCCACCACAGCGACGGTGCCGTCGAGGCCAAGATGCCCGGCACCGTCATCGACGTACGCGTCCAGGTCGGCGACCAGGTCGAGGAGGGCCAGGTCCTCGGTGTCATGGAGGCGATGAAGATGGAGGTCTCCCTCAAGGCCCCGTTCGCCGGCACGGTCACCGTCGTCGGCGCTGCTGCCGGCTCTCAGGTGCCGCTCGGGGCGGAGCTGTTCGTGGTGGAGGCCTGACGGACCTGCTGTTCACCAGGGAGTGAAAAGGCAGGGACGTCCGAGACGACCTCGGCCATAGTGTCCGATGCCCTCAAGGGCATCGGACAAAGGGAGATCAGATGAAGACACTGAGAGCGTGCGCGGGATTGCTGGCCGTGCTGCTCGCGATTGGTGGCATAGGGATCGTGGGAGGAATGTCCTCGGCTGCAGCCTTGGGCGGTCCCGACAGCATCAGTGGCACGGCGACCGACGATGCAGGCAATCCTGTCGCTGGCGTCGAGGTGGGCGTCTACTACATGCAGGAAGAGCTGATCGGCTCGGTCACGACTGGCGCTGACGGGACCTACAGTGTCGACGGGCTCACGCCGGGTGAGTACTACGACGTGCGTTTCGGATTCAACGACCCGTACCTCTACGCAGACCAGGCGATCAAGAGCGTCCAGGTCATAGAAGGCGCGGGAGCGGTCGCTGACGTGGTCGTGCACGTCGGTGGCCAGATCGCCGGGACGGTTCGCGGTTCTGATGGTCAGCCAGTCGGGTCTGCCATCGTCACCGCCCGTCGAGCTGATGGTGCAGGCGGAGATCATCGGGTGACCGCAGATGCAAGCGGTGCGTACGCCCTCCGAGGCCTCCCTGTGGGTGACTATCGGCTCGAGTTCGTCAGCTATTCAGGACACCTGAGCGAGTGGTACAACGACAAGGCTTCCTTCGAGGCTGCCGACGACGTTGCCGTGAGCGTGCGAGAGACCAGCTCCGCCAACGCCGAGCTGACGATGGGCGCACACGCGACTGGAATCGTGACTCGCTACGACGGCAGTCCGTTTCCCGGCGTCTACATCGAGGTCGTGTGGTCCAGCCCGGAGGGCCCCGAGACCTACACCACGACTCGGACCGATGAGGATGGTCACTACACGACTCGGTGGCTCGAGCCTGGGCGTTACACGATCTTCGCGTTGCCCCGGGACGGTGTCCATGCGTCGGCTTCGTCTGACTTCACCGTGACCGAGGGCGCCGGAGAGATCGTGCGTGACCTGCACCTGACCCTCCCGAGCGTGGGCAACCTCTCCCTCCCGACGATCGAAGGCGGCCGCTCGTACGTCGGAGACACACTCACCGCCACCACGGGCGAATGGATCGGCGACGGAATCACCTACGCCTTCCAATGGCTACGCGACGGGCAGCCGATCGACGGCGCGACTGAGGCGACCTATGTTGCTGCTGAAGCCGATGCCAATCACGATGTTCAGGTCCGTGTGACAGCGAGTAGGGATGGCTATAGCGATGGAGTAGCCGAGTCCGCCGCCGTCGCGGTGACCTACGGCTCGCTGATCTGCATGGAGAACGCCACGATCGTTGGCGAGCCAAAGGTGGGGGAAACTCTCGAAGTCGTTCCTGGAATTTGGAACACGAGCCTAGAAGGAATGACCTTCACGTATCAGTGGCTCGTCAACGGTGAACCCATCGATGGCGCCACTGGCACGACCCTGGACGTACATGCTGGGTACTTGGGCCAGGCCCTGGGAGTAGAGATCCACGCGTTCAAGCCCACCTGGGAGCCGGGTTTCGGTATCGCGTCGGGCACCGCGCCGATTGCGCCTGGCGACCTTGACCTGAAGCCGGCTGTCTCCGGAGACGTACGCATCGGCAATACGCTCACCGCGTCGGTCGACGTCCCGGACGGGGCCGAGGTGACCTACTCCTGGCAGGTTCGGTCGCCTGCTGCGGGGTCGAGCTCGGACACCTTCAAAGAGGTCGGCGCGGCTTCGAGCTTCACGCTGGCCGACCGCTACAAGAACTACGCGCTGCGGTTGGTGGTGACGGTCTCCGCGACCGGCTACAACGATGCCGCCGCGACGGTCGACATCAGCGAGCAGCTGCGCTAGCTGGTGTCGATGGTGCCCGGGGTGTGTTTCGGCCCCGGGCGCCTACACTCTCAACGGATAGGAGCCGACCATGACTGATCTCCCCGCAGTCGTACGCCACGACAACCTGCCCAGCAGGGTCACGATCTACGAGGTCGGTGCGCGTGATGGCCTCCAGAACGAGAAGACGGCGATCGACACTGGAATCAAGGCCGACCTGATCACCCGGCTGCTCGATGCCGGGCTGAGCCCGGTGGAGGCGACGAGCTTCGTGCACCCGAAGTGGGTGCCGCAGCTGGCGGACGCGAAACAGCTGATGGAAGAGCTGGTCGACCGGCTCGGGGACAGGGCCAGAGAGCTTCCGGTGCTGGTCCCCAACGAGAAGGGCCTCGACCGGGCCCTCGAGCTCGGGCTGCGTCACATCGCGATCTTCGGCAGCGCGACGGAGACGTTCGCCAACAAGAACCTCAACCAGACCTTCGACGGCCAGTGGGCGATGTTCGAGCCGACGATGAGCCGTGCGAAGGCCGAGGGCATGACCGTCCGCGGCTACCTCAGCATGTGCTTCGGCGACCCCTGGGAGGGCCAGGTCGAGATCACCCGAGTCGTCGAGGCGGGCAAGAAGCTCCTGGATCTCGGTGCCGACGAGCTCAGCCTCGGGGACACGATCGGCGTCGCGACCGCCGGCCATGTGAAGGCTCTGATCCAGGCGTTCAAGGAAGAAGACGTCACGACCGATCGGCTCGCGCTGCACTTCCACGACACGTACGGCCAGGCCCTGGCGAACACCCTCGCCGGGCTCCAGTCCGGGGTGACGACCTACGACGCCAGCGCGGGCGGCCTGGGCGGCTGCCCCTATGCGAAGTCAGCCACGGGCAACCTGGCCACCGAGGACCTGCTCTGGATGCTCGACGGCCTGGGGATCGAGCACGGTGTCGATCTCGACAAGGTCGCCGATACGAGCAGCTGGCTCGCCGGACACCTCGGCAGGCCGAGTCCCTCGGCCGTCGTACGTGCCTTGCGGTCCTAGCTGGAGACACGCCCTAGACTGCATCCAAGAGTGACGGCCGGGTGACAAAAGACGGACCGCCGCGACAATCTCTACTAACTTGGTGCAGAATAGCGGGATCATGGCGCGCAAAGTCTTCCTCCACGTCGGCGCTCCGAAGACGGGCACGACGTACCTCCAGGACAGGTTGTTCCACAACCGGGTGTCCCTGGAGAAGCATGGCGTCTTCTATCCGGTCGGCGGCCAGCCCGACTTCTTCCGGCCGGCGCTCGACCTGATCGACCGTCCGTGGGGCGGGATGAGGAAGACCGTCCACGGCGAGTGGGACGCGCTGGTCAAACGGGTGCGCCGTGACGAGTCCGAGACGATCCTGATCAGTCACCACCTCTTCGCCGGGGCCCGGCCCGACCGGGTCGAGAAGGCGATGACCGACCTCGGCGAGGGCGGGCGCACCGAGGTGCACATCGTCTACACCGCGCGCGACATCGCGCGCGTGCTGGCGGCGGAGTGGCAGGACCAGGTGCAGCGCGAGCGCAAGGTCACCTTCGCGCGCTACCTCGAGCGGATGCAGACCGCGAAGCAGTCGCGCTCGGCGGCCTGGTTCTGGCGTACGCACGGCCTGCCCGACGTGCTCAGCCGATGGGGGCGCAACCTGCCGCCGGAGCGCGTGCACCTGGTCACCGTGCCGCACGACGGCGCGCCGAGCGAGGTGCTCTGGCGCCGGTTCTGCGAGGTGGTCGGGATCGAGGAGTCCTGGACCCCGATCGACAGCGACCGCCACAACCAGTCGCTCGGCCGCGCCGAGGCGACGCTGCTGCGCAGGCTCAACGCGCGGCTCGAGTCGCAGGAGCTCCCCCGCGAGGACTACCGCCACATGGTCACCGAGGTGATCGCCAAGCGCACCCTCGCCCACCGCGACGGCCGCGAACGGGTCACCATGCCGCCGACCGCCTTCGACTGGGCCGACCAGGTCGCCGACTCGTGGATCGAGTGGGCCGAGCTGGCCAAGGTCGACATCGCCGGCGACCTCGAAGACCTCCGCCCGCAGCGACCCGACGCCGACGTCGAGTGGATCGACCCGGACGCGCCGCGCACCAAGGACGTCGCCGACGCGGCGATCGACGCCCTGGTCGCGGTCGTCGTCGAGGCCGCGCGCACCGACCCGCCCCAGCGCCCTGTCGCCTCCCGCGCCGCCAGCCTGATGCGGCGGGTCAAGGGGCGACGCTCCTGATGCCAGCTGCACCCACCAGGGGTTGGGGTTGGGCCGCGCACCTGCGCGAGGGCGGTACGACTCCGTGGGCAGCCTGGTCCGAGCCCGCCACGCCCTTCACGACCGACCACCTGCCGGGTGCCGAGATGCTCGAGCTGCTGCGGCGGCTCAACGAGACAGGCCCGTCCGATCCTGATCGGGTCGATGCCCTGCTGCGTACGAGCCCGCCCGGCCGAGGCCGCCGCGACCTTCCGCTGCTCGGCGACACCGAGACCAGGACGTACGGCCCGTTGCCGGTCGATCCGGCGACGCTGTCGGCGCGAGAGCTGCTGAGGGCGGCGAGCGTGCTGCTCGCCGAGGACCTGCTCGCCACCGTGGAGACGGCGCCCGCGCGGCGGCCGCGAAGGTGGTCGCGCCGACCCAAGAAATCCCAGCCTGAGCAGGAGAAGTTTCCCTATCGCCTGGTCGGTTCGCCGTGGCTCACGCTGCCCATCCGCGAGGAGCTGGAGCGGCAGGGAAGGCTGCCCGGCGCCGATGGCTACACCGTCTACGTCCTCGGCGGCCCGCTCGACGAGGTCGCCGCCGGTGCGTGGAAGTTCCGCACCTTCACCAACCGGGTCAACCCCTGGCACATCTGGATCCGTGACGCGCAGTGGCGTGGCTGGCTCGGCCCGCGTGCCGATCTGCCCAGGATCGCCCGCTGGTGGGCCCGGCGGGTCGGGAAGGATCGTGTCGAGATCGTCACCGATCCTGCCCTGTTGCCCGGCCTGCTCGGCGTGGACAGCCTGCCCGGCCCCTGGCCGATCTCGGCCGAGGGCAACGAGGTCGCGCGCGTGATCGGGCAGGTTCTCAGCGTACGAACCGATCTCGAGATCCAGCGGAAGCTGCTGGTCGACCGGCTGCGACCGCGGCTGGAAAAGCTCGAACCGCTCGTTCCGGATGCCCGGGAGGTCGGCGTTCCCGCGGAAAGTTTGCCTTGGCTCGAAACACAGGCGCGGGCCCAACGTGATGCATTGGTCCGAGCCGGATACGCTCTCCACGGAGACCCTGACCGGCTGCTCCCTTCGGGGGCGGCGACGCAGGGTCCCGACGAGTGCCGGGCGCTGGCGCTCGCGTTGTCATTGCTGGCGGGGCATTCCTAGAGGAGTAGAACGTTGGAGACTGGGCGGCGCGTGCTGCTTCATGTCGGCACCCCGAAGACGGGCACGTCCTATCTTCAAGACGTCCTCTTCCACAACCGGGTGTCCCTCGCCGAGCAGGGAGTCCACTACTTCGCCGACCGCTTCGACGCCCACTTCCTGGCAGCCCTCGACCTGATGGACCTGCCCTGGGGCGGCATCGAGGAGGAGGCGACCGGCGCCTGGGACGCACTCGCGGAGAAGGTGCGCTCGGTCGAGAACGGCACCGTGATCATCTCCCACGAGATCCTGGCGAGCGCTTCCTGGCAGCAGGCCAAGCACGCGCTGGACTCGCTGGGCGACTCCGAGATCCACATCATGCTCTCCGCGCGCGACCTGGCCCGGCAGATCCCGGCCGAGTGGCAGGAGAACGTCAAGCACCGCTCGGTCGTGACCTACGCCGAGTTCCTCGACGAGATCCGCGACCCCGCCCGCGAGGGCCGGATCGGATCGTGGTTCTGGGGCGTCCAGGAGCTGCCCGACATCCTCGACCGGTGGACGCAGGGGATCGCACCCGAGCGCGTCCACCTGATCACCGTCCCGCCGCCGGGGTCGTCCTCGTCGCTGCTGTGGGAGCGGTTCTCCACCGCCTTCGGCCTCGACGACCTGACCATCGACTTCGAGGGGATCGACCGCGGCAACCCGTCCCTCGGTGTGCCCGAGGCGGCGCTGCTCCGCGAGATCAACCTGGCCGTCGTGCCCGTGCTCGAGCCGGCCGACTACCGGCCTTTCGTGCGCGAGTTCCTGGCCCACCGCACGCTGGCCAAGCGCCGCGATTCCGCCCGCCTGGCGCTGTCGCCCTCGATCCTGCCGTGGGTCGAGTCGCTCTCCGAGAGCTGGGTCAAGGCGCTGTCGGGACGCGGCTACGACGTCGTCGGTGGGCTGGAGGAGCTGCTGGTCCCCGCTGATCTGGCGGGCAAGCCCTTCGTCGACCCGGACACCATCTCCTCGCGCGAGGTCCTCGACGCCGGCATCGCCACCATCGACGCGCTGCTCCAGGAGGCCATCCGGCTGCGCAAGTCCGAGGCTCGGCTGGAGGACGAGGTCGGTGAGCTGCGCGCCGAGCTGGAGCACACCCGGTCGCTGGTGCCGAAGCAGCGGGCCCGCGAAGGTCTCGAACGGCGCTGGTGGGGTCGCGCGATCCTGAAGGTCTACCGCCTCATTCGTCGCTAGAGGAGCGCCTCGAGTCGTCCCGCGGCCCGGGCACGGTCGAAGACGTGCACCCGGTCCCAGGAGTTGTCGGCGTCACCGAAGGTCGCCGCGGTCAGGAGCCGGGGCTGGTCGTCGGTCCAGCGGTGCCAGTGGCGCTCGAAGGACTCCGTACGGACCATCCGGCCGCGCTCGTGCTGGCCGTCGATCGCCGCGACGCGCGGCACATCGATCATGACCAGCGACGTACGCCAGCCGCGGGCGTGGGCGATCCGCCCGAGCAGCTCGCGCCGGCCGGGCCGGGTCGCCGGGTCGTGGACGAGGAGCGTGGGACGACCGGGGGTCGGGCCGAGCAGGACCAGGATCAGGGTCGCGATCGCGTGCCACAGGTGCACCAGTGGCCGGTACAGGCGGTAGGGCACCTCCGGCAGCCGTGCTGCGAGCCAGCGCCCCGGGGTCTCCGGGTCGAGGGTGCGTACGTCGGGACGACGGTCGGCCACGTCGCGGATCAGCGTGCTCTTGCCGGCACCGGGTACGCCGCCCAGGAGGAGCAGGTGAGGTCTCACCTCGGCCCCGGCAGCGCGGGCCGGGCTGATCGGGGCGTACGTCGTGTCGAGGGTCATCGACTGCTCCTCCCAAGCGGACACCAACAGTGTGGCGTTCCGTGCTCAGAGGAACGTTGGACGGACCTGTGAAGTTCCTGTGAGCCGAGCTCAGCCGGCGTCGGGGTGACGCGGCAGCAGCTCGCGGGAGGCGTAGCGACCGATCTGGTAGGTCATCCACCCGTCAGCCCCGCCACCGACGACACCGCCGACCAGCGGGATCCGCTTGGCGGCCATGGAGATCATGCCCCTGCCGGTGACCCGGCTGAGCAGCTCCTGGGCCACCTCCGAGGCGACGATGGAATCGATCGCGCGGTCGTAGGTCGGAGCGGTCGCGATGGCCATCGGCGGAGCGGGGATCCTCTTCTCGTGGATCCACTTGCCGACCTTCTCCTCGCTCAGGAGGGTCAGCAGGATGGCGTTGCGCACGCGAGGATCGGTCAGGTCGTAACCACGGAGATGCGCGATCGCGGCCACCATGCGGCACTGGATGATGGCCATCCCGGTGATGTTGGCCGGGAGCGTGATCGCCTGGGTGACCAGACCGCCGATGTTGGTCGCGAAGCCACCGACACCGGCCAGCCGCACGTGGTTGTCGATGACGTGCTTGACCGCGAGCTCGACGTCGTTGTCGTGGTCCTTGAGGTGCTTCTCGGCGGCCGCGGCCGCTGCCGGGAGCGGGCCGACACCGACGATCGCGTGGTGCAGCGCCTGCCGGACCACGGTGGTGGTCACGCCGGGAGCGGACTGGATGACCTTGGGTGCGAGCCGGCCAGCCGCACTGCTGAGCACTGCCTTGGGACCGATCATGAGGCAAATCTTAAGTGTGTGGTGGTTGGCGCCGCGCGGGGCGATAACGTTTCGTCGTGGCGAATCTTCGGGGACCGATCGAACCCGAGCCCTCGCCGTGGGCCTTCGCCGACCTCCGGGACCCAGGCGCGGGCCATGGCGGGGCCGATCTGGACGATCTGGTGGGGATGGGTGCGGACGTTGCGCCCGGGACACTCCTGGCCGCATACCGGCACGGGATCTTCCCGATGCCCGGGGAGTCCCCGCGTGATCCGATGATGTGGTTCTCGCCGGTCAGGCGCGGCGTACTTCCGCTGGACGGGCTCGTCGTCTCGCGGTCCCTGCGCAGGTCCGTGCGGGACTTCGAGATCAGGATCGACACCAGCTTCGACCAGGTGGTGGCCTCGTGCGCCGACCCGCGCCGGCCCCATGGCTGGATCGACAAGCGGATCCGCCGGGCCTACGGCGACCTGCACGAGCTGGGCTGGGCGCACTCGGTCGAGGCGTGGCAGGACGATCGCCTGGTCGGCGGGCTCTACGGGGTCGCGATCGGCGGTCTCTTCGCTGGGGAGTCGATGTTCCACCGTGTCCGAGACGCGTCCAAGGTCGCCCTGGTCGGGCTCGTCTCGGCGCTGCGCGAGGCGGGGTCGATCGACCAGCGGATCCTGGACGTGCAGTGGCGCACCGACCATCTGGCCTCGCTCGGCGTCGTCGAGGTGGGTCGCAACGACTACCTCGACCGCCTGGAGAAGGCGCTCAGGCTGCCGCTCCCGGAGGCGTTCGGCGGCCCTCCGGCCGAGTCCTAGCGGTAGTCCTAGAGGACGTACGCCTCGGCGCCGGTCTCGCTGACCATCGGTCGCCCGGCGGCGGCCCAGTCGAGCATCCCGCCGGCGAGGTTGACGACCTCGAAGCCCTGCTGGGCGAGGTAGTTGACCGCCTGGGCGCTGCGTCCGCCGACCTTGCAGACCACCAGGGTCTGGCCCTCGGGAAGCTCACCGAGGCGCGCTGGGAGCTCCTGGAGCGGGATGTGGGTCGCGCCCTCGATGTGGCCCGCGGCCCACTCGTCGTGCTCACGGACGTCCAGGACGGCCACGGGCAGGGGATCGGGCACGCCAGCGATCTCGACGGTGGGGATGGTCACCCGTCAAGCCTACTTGAGAAGCCGGGACATCCGGCGATCGGCGAGCGGCTTCCCGCCGGTCTGACAGGTGGGGCAGTACTGCAGGCTCGAGTCGGCGAAACTGACCTCGAGGACCGTGTCTCCGCAGACCGGACACTTCTTGCCGGCCTTGCCGTGCACCGCGAGGTTGGACTTCTTCTCGCCCTTCAGCTCGCTCATCGCCAGGCCGGAGTCGCGCTCGACGGCCTCCTGCAGGGTCGTCCGCAGCGCGTTGTAGAGGCTCTCGGACTCCTCCTCGGTCATCTCGGCGGGCTTGAACGGCGACATCTTCGCCGCCCACAGGATCTCGTCGGAGTAGGCGTTGCCGATGCCCGCGATGATCGACTGCATCCGCAGCACGCCCTTGATCTGCTTGCGGCCCTGACCTGCGAGGATCTCGCGGAAACGGGCCAGCGTGAAGTCGTCGGCCAGCGGGTCGGGGCCCAGCGAGGCGACGCCCGGGACGTCCTGCGGATCGTGGACGACGTAGAGCGCCAGGCGCTTCTTGGTGCCGCCCTCGGTGATGTCCAGCCCGGTGTCGTCGTCGAGCACGACCCGGATCGCCAGCCCGGACTTCGACCCCGGCCGGGGCGGTGTCGCCGGGATCTCGTCACGCCACCTGATCCAACCGCCGCGGGCCAGGTGGAGCACGAGATGGACGCCGCTCGCCTCGATGTCGATGAACTTGCCGTGGCGGGTCACGTTGTCGACGAGCGTGCCCTCGACCGCGGTCAGCGGGGGATCGTACGTCTTCAGTGCGCTGAACTGCGCGACGTGCACCTTCGTGATCGCGCGGCCGTCGAGGCGCCCGCGCAGGTCCTCGGCGAGCGCTTCCACCTCGGGGAGTTCCGGCATGTCCGCGAGTCTAGATCGTCAGGCTTGCGCGAGGGGAGGAAATCCCGCTACGATCGAACACGCGTTCGATGCTAGCGATCGATGTGAGAGTCTGCGCCTTTCTAGGGTTCATCCTAGAAAGGCGAATAGAGACCTACGCTCATGAAAGATGTGGCTCGCTAGCCAAATCTAAGACGCGTCCTAGAGATGTGGATATCGTCTGATCATGGACCCCATCCGCAATCCGTACGCTCCTGGCGCCGGTCAGCGGCCCCCTGAGCTCGCTGGTCGTAACGAGCAGCTCGGGCAGTTCGACGTGGTGCTGGAGCGGGTGGCGCGCGGTCGCCCGGAACGGTCGCTGGTGCTCACCGGGCTCCGCGGCGTCGGCAAGACGGTCCTGCTCAACACGTTGCGGTCCGCCGCGGTCCGCAAGGGCTGGGGCACCGGGAAGATGGAGGCTCGCCCCGATCAGTCGCTGCGCCGGCCGCTGTCGAGCGCCCTGCACCAGGCGGTGCGCGAGCTGGGTCATCCGAGCTCCGACGACGTCGACCACGTGCTCGGCGTGATCCGCTCCTTCGCCCAGCGGGAGGCCGGTCCCAACGCCAAGCTGCGCGAGCAGTGGTCGCCGGGCATCGAGGTCGCGGCGGTGCGGGGCAGGGCCGACTCCGGTGACATAGAGATCGACCTGGTCGAGCTGCTCACCGACGTCGGCGGGCTCGCCGCCGATGTCGGCAAGGGCGTCGGCGTCTTCATCGACGAGATGCAGGACCTCGGCCCCGACGACGTCTCGGCGATGTGCGCTGCCTGCCACGAGATCAGCCAGTCGGGGCTGCCGGTGATCGTCGTCGGCGCCGGCCTGCCGCACCTGCCGGCCGTGCTCTCGGCCAGCAAGTCCTACTCCGAGCGCCTCTTCTCCTACCAGCGCATCGACCGCCTCGAGCGGGAGGCCGCCGACCGTGCCCTCGCCGCTCCCGCTGGCGAGGAGGAGGCTGAGTTCGAGCCCGAAGCCCTCGCGGAGATGTACGCCGCCACCGGCGGCTACCCCTACTTCATCCAGGCCTACGGCAAGACCGTGTGGGACCAGGCACCGCGCTCCCCGATCACCGTCGAGGACGTGAAGGTCGCCGCCCCCGAGGCCGAGCGCGAGCTGGCGGTCGGCTTCTTCGGCTCGCGCTACGAGCGCGCCACCCCCGCGGAGCGGGACTACCTGCGGGCGATGGCCGACGCCGCCGTCGAGCTCGGTGCCGACGACATCGGCACCGTCGCCACCGCTGACGTCGCCGCCTTCCTCAACAAGAAGCCGCAGTCGCTCTCCCCGGCGCGTGACGCGCTGATGAAGAAGGGGCTGATCTACTCCGGCGAACGCGGCCGGATCGCGTTCACCGTTCCCCACTTCGGCCGCTACCTGCGCCAGCAGGGATGAGGCTGATCGGGTCATCGGTCACGTTCGCGAAGGCCGGATGACCCTCCCCGCGCCCTGAGGGATGCAGCAGCGTGGTGACACCATCACCTGCGAAGGGAAGCCCGATGGCCATTTCCCAGACCTCTGTCGTCGACGAGATCGACGCCGGCGCCTCCCGCTCGAAGCATCCGGCCCTGATGTTCCTCGGGGCGTCCGGCACGGTGACAGGAAGCCGGTTCCTGGTGACGGGCGGAGCCGATCGGTTGCTCGTGGACGCCGGTCTCTACCAGGGCGTACGTGACCTGCGACGGCTCAACTGGGCGCCGTTCCCGGTGCGGCCCGTGGACCTGGACGCCGTCGTGCTGACCCACGCGCACCTCGACCACACGGGCTATCTACCGCGGCTGGTGCGGGACGGCTTCGCCGGAGAGGCGCTGTGTACGCCGGGGACCGCAGCGCTGGCCGCGATCGTGCTGCGCGACAGCGCGCATCTTCAGGAGGAGGACGCGCGGTATGCCAACGAGGGTGGCTGGTCGAAGCACGACCCCGCGCTCCCGCTCTACACCTCGACAGACGTCGAGCGCACGCTCGAACGGCTGCATCCGATCGGGTTCGGTGAGCAGCGGTCGGTCGGCGAGATGGCCGTGACGCTGCGTCGCGCCGGACACATCCTCGGCTCGGCGGTGGCCGCGGTCGATGTCGGTGGTGCCCGAGTCGTCTTCAGCGGAGATCTGGGCCGGCCGGACCATCCCATCCTGCGAGCCTCCGTTCCCCCGCCGGCAGCCTCCACGCTGGTGCTCGAGTCGACCTATGGCGACCGCAGGCATCCTGCGCCCGACCCCGACCTGTTCGCGAGCGCCGTACGTCGCACGATCGACCGCGGCGGTGTCGTCCTCGTGCCCGCCTTCGCCGTGGACCGGACCGAGCTGGTCCTCCTGGAGCTGCTCCGGCTGCGTCGCGCCGGCGAGATCCCCAAGGTCCCGATCTTCGTCGACAGCCCGATGGCGCTGGACGCGCTCGACGTCTACCGGGCGGCCGCAGCGGTCCACAGCGACGAGCTCAAGGTCAGGCGGTCGGCGCCGTTGAGCGATCTCGACCAGCTGGATGTCCACCGGGTGCGGGACGCCGCCGGATCCGAGCGGCTCAACCGCCCCAAGGAGCCGTGCATCATCATCTCGGCCTCGGGGATGGCCACCGGCGGTCGGATCGTCCATCACCTGCTTCGCCAGCTCCCCGATCCACGCAACAGCATCGTGCTCACCGGCTACCAGGCCCAGGGCACCCGCGGACGGCAGCTGCTGGAAGGCGCCCGGGCGGTGAAGATGCACGGTCGGTACGTCCCGGTCCGGGCGGAGGTGGTCGCGATCTCGGACTTCAGCGTGCACGCCGACGCCGACGAGCTGGTCGCGTGGGTCGCCTCAGCGCCCGAGCTCCCGCAGACCGTCTACGTCGTGCACGGCGAGGCGAACGCATCGCGTGCCCTCGCGGACCGGATCCAGGACGAGCTCGGCATCGTGGCCGTGGTGCCCCGGCTGGGTGAACGGGTGCTCCTGAGCTAGGTGTCTGAGGCCTCGTGCTCGAAGTGCTCCACGAAGGCGTCCGAGCCCGGAAACACCAGGGCCTCGTGGCCGTTGTCGGACCAGCGTACGAGGTAGGGCGGGCTCCCGTCCTCGTGCCGGACCTCGAGGATCTCGGCGTCGCGTATCGGCTCGCCGACCTGGTGGCCACGGATCACCAGTCGGTCACCGACTGCTGCGTACAACATGTTCTTCTCCGTTCATCTACGTCGTCGACGCTAGGTGTCGGCGAGGCCGGGGGCAGCGGTCCAAAGGCCCTCGTGCCTGAGTCCTCGGGCCCGGCGGCTGACCTGACGGGCGACTCCGGGCCGGTCGAGGACCACCGTCCCGGTGTGCGGGAAGTTCGACCCTCCTCGGAGCGACGAGGAGCACCTAGCGTCGCGAGCACGTGCAGTCGAGAACGTACTGGGAAGGGTGGGATCGCCGATGACGATCGTCTGGTTCATCATCTGGCTCATCGCGAACAACGTGGGGGCCGATGAGCCCCTTCTGCTGGACCCGGTCAACGTCTGGACCGGCACCTTGATCCTCGCAATCGCGCTGGACCTCGCCGGGGCGCACGCAGGAACGGTGTCGTCGAGGCGAGAACGGTGAGCGCTCCGGGCGCCGCTGTGGGCCTCTCGGAGCCCGCGTGGCGACGTACCCTCGGTGCGATCTCCGCGTTGACCGGTGCGGCCGCGGTGGCCGGGTCGATCCAGCTGGTCACCGGCACCTTCACCCCGCCGGTCAGCGACCTGAGACCGCTGGGGCTGGAATCGTGGGTACTACCCGGTCTGTGGCTTGCCGGAAGCGTCGCGGTCCCGTGCGTGGGCACCGCGGTCCTGGCGTGGCGGCGGTCGCCATGGATGGGTCCGGCAGCGGTCGGATCCGGTGTGCTGCTCGGCGTGGAGCTGGCGGTCCAGGTGCCCTTCGTCGGCCTCGATCCCCTCCAAGGGGTCATGGGGATCGTCGCGGTCTCCCTGGTGGCCCTGGGGTGGTCGAGCGCCCGGCGGTCGGGGACCAAGGACCGGCCATAGCGGCACTTCGTCCCTGGGGCCGCCCCGCCGTCTCGGCGGATGCTCGACCGAGACGGAAGGAGACAGTCATGGCACATCCTGTGGTGCATTTCGAGATCGCCGGCGCGAACGGGGAGGGACTCGTCGCGTTCTACCGAGACCTGTTCGGCTGGAAGATCCAGCCGTCCGGGCCCGACTACTGGCTCGTGACGACCGAGGAGGGTGGGATCGGTGGCGGCCTGATGCAGACCCGTGACGAGATGCCCGCCTACGTCACGGTGTACGTCTCGACCGACGACCTCGAGGACAGCCTCCGTCGCGTCGGGGAGCTGGGCGGGGAGACCGTGGTCCCGCCCATGGAGATCCCGGGCGTCGGGAAGTTCGCCATGGTCCGCGATCCCGGCGGCAACATGATCGGCCTGTTCGATGAGTGACGTTCTCCCGGACCGACCTCGGTGGACTGCCGGCCGAATCATCGCCGTCGTGGTGGGCAGCGTCCTTCTGCTGATCTCGCTCGGTCTCATCGCCGGGGGCGGAGCCCTGGCCGTGGGCTCGGCCCAGCGAGACGATGACGGTTACCTGATGACCGACGAGACGACGATCTCCGCCCCTGGCCACGCGATCACCTCGGAGACGATCACCATCGAGACGGACGCCGGAGTGGACATGCCCGGCCGACTGATCGGCAAGACCAAGCTGGCCGTCACCTCGGCCGAGGAGGGACCGCTCTTCATCGGCCTTGCTCCCTCAGCGGAGGTCGATGCCTTCCTCGCCGGCGTCGGACATTCGACGATCGACGGCTTCGAGGGCCGCCACCCGACGTACGACGTCGTCGACGGCGGTGCCCCCGCGACGCTTCCCGCGGACGCCGGCTTCTGGACCGCCTCGACGTCCGGAACCGGGACTCGGTCGCTGACCTGGGAGGTCGAGTCGGGCGACTGGACCCTCGTGGTGATGAATGCCGATGGACATGCGCCGGTGACCGCTGAGGCGGCCGTCGGCGCGACCCTGCCGGCACTCGGCACGACGATCGGTGTGCTGCTCGTGAGCGGTGGCGTACTCCTGCTGGTGGCGCTCGCCCTCCTGATCGGTGGGCTGGTCTCGGCGAGTCGGGTGGGACGCCGGGCGCCTGTGCCGCCCAGGTGAGGGCGACGGGCCCGTTCCCGATCTGGACCCACTCCAACCAAACATGCCGAAAGTCGGTCTTCCCTTCGCGTACGGCCGGTGCTTGACTCAGGCATGGCTCGTGACGCACATCACATCGGGCCGTACTCCCGCAGCGAGCTCGGGCGCAGCATGAAGCGAGTGGAGGGAGAACCACGCATGCGGGGTTGGAAGAGGCTGTACGGGAAGAGAATGGGGCTCCTCACCATCGGAGCCGCAGGAGCGCTCGTCCTCGGTCTGACGTTGCCCGGCGCACCCGCCGGCAGCGCGCCGCCGTCGGACGACGATCGTGGCCGGGCCGCCAAGGAGCTCAAGGAGACCGGGTCCGACTACAACAACGGCAAGCGTCTCGGGGTCGAGCGGCACCGGGGCGATCTGGCCGGCAAGCAGGCACCGAAGGGACCCGCGAAGGTCGGCCAGAGCCGCACCTGGTTGGGGCTCGACGACGCCCAGGGAAGCATCTACCTCAAGGACTACACACTGCGAGGCGTCGGCGACAACATCGAGGTGTGGGTCGCCGAGGACCGGGCGTTCCCGGACGGTGACTGCCGCAACGCCCTCGGCCTGACCGAGGTCACCGACGCCCAGGTCTCGAACTTCATCTCGGAGTTCGACAACACCATCTACCCGATCGAGTCGGAGGAGTTCTCGGTCCCGCCCGACCGGGACGGCAAGCAGGCCACCCTGCCGGGGCTGATCCCCAACCTGCCGTCCTCGGAGTACAAGGGCGACGGCGACAACATCGTGGTCCTGGTCGACAACGTCCGGGACGCCAACTTCTACGAGCCCGCCACTCCGGACGGGCAGACCTACATCGCAGGCTTCTTCTACTCGGTCTTCAACGAGTACTTCGACCGCAACGTGATGAGCATCGATGTCTTCGACTGGCTGCACCGCACCGGCACCAACCCGCCCGACGACAGCACCGATCCGGCGTACGTCGCCTGCAACGAGGAGCTGAACAGCGCTCCCGGGCGGCTGGTCGGAGCACCTCGGCCGCTGCTGTACGAGGGCACCTTCGCGCACGAGTACCAGCACCTGCTGGAGTACTACGAGGACACCGACGAGGTCTCCTGGGTCAACGAGGGCCTCTCCGACTACGCCCAGACCCTGGTCGGCTACGTAGACCCGAGCACCCCACCTGACGATCCCGGCGCGGACTCGCACCTGGCGTGCTTCATGGGCTATCTCGATCCGGCGTTCGGTGGTTCGGAGAACTCGCTGACCGGCTGGGGCGACCAGGGTGGGCCGGAGACGCTGTGCGACTACGGCGCGGTCTACTCCTTCATGGAGTATCTGGCCAGCCACTACGGCCCGGACTTCCTCAGTGCCCTGCACCGCGAGGATGCCGGCGGACTCGAGGGGCTCCAGGTGGTGCTGGACCAGTTCGATGCCGGGATCTCCGCCCAGCAGACGATCCACGACTGGGCCGCCATGGTGGCTCTCGACGCGGCACTGGACGCCAACGGCGGCAACCTGAACGGCGGTGACGCGGCGACGTTCCAGGCCGACTCGCTCTCCGCGAAGGTCAACTGGGACAACCCGGAGTCGTGGAACGAGAGCGGCGCACCGCCGAACGGCTCGGACTACGTACGCCTGCGCGACGGCGCCGGGGCCTACCTCTCCGCGGGCGAGATCGATTCGATCGGCTTCGACGGGGCGTCGGCGTTGGAGCCCAAGCCGGTCGAGTGGACGGTGGACGCGACCCCGCCGGACGCCACGGCGGCCGACAGCAGCTGTGGTTCGCCGCCTCCCGACGGCACCGGAGCCGCAGCGCTCTACGCCGGCTGTGGGCCGAACCTCGACCGGTCGGTCGTGCGAGCGGTCGACGTGCCCGCCGGCGGAGCGTCGTTGACCTTCGACGCCCTCTGGGACGCCGAGGTCGGCTGGGACTTCGGCTACGTGCAGGTCTCCACCGACGGTGGTGAGACCTGGCAGAGCCTGGCCACCGCCGACACGACCAGCGAGCACGACCCGGGTGCCATCCCGACCGTGGTCGACAACCTGCCCGGCTTCTCCGGCGACTCCGGAGGCTGGCGGCCGCAGAGTGCGGACCTGTCGGCGTACGGCGGGCAGAACGTGCTGGTGGCGTTCCGCTACATCACCGACTCCGGGGTCGACGAGTCCGGTTTCTGGGTGCGTGACATCGCCGTCGGCGGCACCGCGCTGCCCAGCGACACCCTGGACGGCTGGCAGTCGATGTCGCAGGTCAACCCGACACCGGTCGAGGGCTGGACGGTCCAGCTGGTGGCGTACGGCCCGGCGGGCTCGCCCGCGTGGGTGCACACGCTCGCGCTGGACGAGTCGTTCGACGGCACCCTCAGTGGTGCTGCGCTCGACGCCGCGATCGGTGACACCGCCGAGACCGTGGCGGCGGTCGTGATGTTCGACGATCCGACGGAGAGCGTGTCCGACCCGGCGCGCTACACCCTGACGGTCGACGGGGTCACCCAACCGGGCGGCTGATCCCGGCACCCAACGAGCGGGCTGCGGTCGTCGATGGACGGCCGCAGCCCGCCGCTGTTCTACGGTGGACGACGTACGCGTCGAGAAGGAGACTGCATGTCGACCATCGCCGAACAGATCGTGTCCACCCTGTCCGCCAGCGGTGTCCGCCGCGTCTACGGGATCCCGGGTGACTCCCTCAACGGGTTCACCGACGCGCTCCGCAAGAACGGAGACATCAGCTGGATCCACGTACGTCACGAGGAGGCTGCTGCGTTCGCGGCCGCCGCCGACGCGGCCACCACGGGTGAGCTCGCAGTGGTCGCGGGGAGCTGCGGGCCGGGCAACCTCCACCTGATCAACGGCCTCTTCGACGCCAACCGCTCACGGGTTCCGGTGCTCGCGATCGCCGCTCACATCCCGACCGCCGAGATCGGCACCGGCTACTTCCAGGAGACGCACCCGCAGGAGCTGTTCCGGGAGTGCTCGGTCTACACCGAGTACGTCGCCCAGCCGAGCCAGATGCCGCACGTGCTCGAGATCGCGATGCGTACGGCGGTCGAGAGGCAGGGCGTGGCGGTGCTGGTGATCCCCGGCGACGTCGCGCTGGCCGAGTCCGTGGTCGAGCGGGCCGTGGAGATCCGCCCGACGCGCTCGCGGGTCATCCCCGACGAGGACGCCATCAGGCGGGCGGCAGACCTGCTCAACGCCGGCGAGAGAGTGACCATCCTCGCCGGTGCCGGCTGCGCTGGTGCGCACGACGAGGTGGTGGCTCTGGCCGAGACGCTCGGCGCCCCCGTGGTGCACGCGCTCCGCGGCAAGGAGTTCCTCGAGTACGACAACCCCTACGACGTGGGGATGACCGGCCTGCTCGGTTTCGCCTCCGGCTATCGCGCGATGGACCGGGCCGACACGCTGCTGATGCTCGGCACCGACTTCCCCTACCGGCAGTTCTTCCCGAAGCATGCCAAGACCATCCAGGTCGACGTACGCGGCGAGCAGCTCGGTCGTCGCCACCCGATCGACGTCGGGCTGGTCGGAACGGTCAAGGACACCGCCTCGGCCTTGTTGCCGCTGCTCGACCGGAGCGATGACCGGCGCCACCTGGACGACTCCCTGGACCACTACCGCCGCACCCGGACCAGGCTCGACGAGCTCGCCACCCCGTCCCGGTCGAAGGCGCCGATCCACCCGCAGTACCTCGCTCGGCTGGTCGACCAGACCGCCTCCGACGACGCGGTCTTCATCCCCGACGTCGGATCGCCGGTCGTGTGGGCGGCGCGGTACCTGACCATGAACGGTCGCCGGCGGCTGATCGGCTCCTTCGCCCACGGTTCGATGGCCAACGCGCTGTCGCAGGCGGTCGGCGCCCAGGTCGCCCATCCGGAGCGGCAGATCGTCGCGCTCGCCGGTGACGGCGGGCTCACCATGCTGCTCGGCGAGCTGGTCACCCTCATCCAGAACCGGCTCCCGGTCAAGCTCGTCGTCTTCAACAACTCCTCGCTGAACTTCGTCGAGCTGGAGATGAAGGCAGCCGGCTTCGTCACATACGGCACCGACCTGGTGAACCCGAACTTCGCCGACGTCGCCACCGCGATGGGCATCTACGCCCGCCGCGTCGAGCACTCGGCCGATCTCCCGGACGCCGTAGCCGATGTCCTCGGCCACGACGGCCCCGCCCTCCTCGACGTCGTCACCGAGCGTCAGGAGCTCTCCATCCCGCCCAACATCACCGCCGAGCAGCTCAAGGGCTTCACCCTCTACGCCCTGCGGTCCGTGATGTCGGGTCGGGGTGACGAGCTGATCGACCTCAGCAAGGCCAACCTGCGCCAGCTGTTCTAGCGGTCGCGTCCCGCCGTCTCGAGCAGACGCAGCCAGATCTCGCTCATCGTCGGGTAGGCCGGGACCGCATGCCAGAGCCGGTCGAGAGGGACCTCGCCGACGATCGCGATGGTCGCGGCGTGCAGCATCTCGGCGGTGTCGGGCCCGACCGCGGTGAAGCCGACCAGGACCTTGCGCTGCTCGTCGATGACCATCCGCGCCTGGCCGCGGTAGCCGTCGGCGTGCAGCGACGCTCCGGCGATCGAGCCGAGGTCGTAGTCGACGACGCCGACCTCGATGCCGGCGGCCTCGGCCGATTCGGCGGAGTGTCCGACCGCGACGACCTCGGGGTCGGTGAAGATCACCTGGGTGGTGGCTCGCTCGTCGGCGGTCGCGGCGTGGCGCCCCCAGGCGCTCAGGTCGGGCTTCTCGCCACGAGCACGTGCCGCGATCAGATCGCCCAGCCCGCGAGCCTGGTACTTCCCGTGGTGGGTCAGCAGCGCCCGATGGTTGACGTCGCCCGCGGCGTAGAGCCAGCCTTCCTCGAGCTGCCCGTTGTCGTCGACCACGGCCAGGGCGTCGTCGACCTTCAGCCAGCTGCCGGGCTCGAGGCCGACGTGCTCCAGACCGAGGTCCTTCGTGTTGGGCACCCGACCGGTGGCCACCAGCACCTCGTCCGCGGTCACCTCGGTGCCGTCGGAGAGAGTCACCCGCACCTCGCCGCCATCATCACGCCGCGCCTCGGACGCACCGGCGTCCAGATGAAGCGTGACCCCGTACGCCCGGAGCGCCTCGGCGACCTGCTCGCCGGCGAACTTCTCGACCCCCGGCAGGAGCCGGGTGCGGGAGATCAGCGTCACCTGCGACCCGAGGGCGCTGAAGGCGGTCGCCATCTCGGCGCCGACCACCCCGCCGCCGATGATCGCCAGGCGATCGGGAACGGACTGGGCGCCGGCGGCCTCGCGGTTGGTCCAGGGACCGACTTCCTCGAGTCCCGGGATCGGCGGGATGAGGGAGGAGCTGCCGGTGGAGACGACCACGGCGTGGCGTGCCTGAAGGTTGGTGGTCGTGCCGTCGTCGGCGGTGACGGTGACCGAGCGGGTGCCGGTGATGCGCCCGTGCCCGCGGACCAGGGTGATCCCGGCCCCGGTCAGCCACTCGACCTGACCGGTGTCCTTCCAGTTGGAGGTGAACCCGTCACGTCGAGCGAAGACGGCGGAGGCATCCAGCGTGCCCGTGACCGCCTGACCTGCGGCGGGAAGCGCGCGGGCGGCGCGCAGCGCCGCTGCGTCCCGAAGCAGGGCCTTCGTCGGCATGCATGCCCAGTAGGAGCACTCGCCGCCGACGAGCTCGCGCTCGACGATCGCTGCGGTCAGGCCGCCCTGCACGACTCGGTCTGCGACGTTCTCGCCGGTCGGGCCGGCGCCGATGACGATGACATCGACGGTCAGATCTTGGCTGGTGCTCGTCATGTCAGTTGACCTTACCCGCGCGCTGGCGCAGTCGGAGGGCAGAAATCAGGAAGAAGATGCCGCCCAGGGTCGCGTAGCCCGCGAGGCCGGTGAGTGACGCCTTCGGGCCGGTGGCCATCAGGATGAATCCGGTTCCGGCGAAGGTCGAGATCCCGCCGCTGAGGATCATCGCCCACTGACCACCGAGTCGGTAGCGGCGTACCGCGACGAACAGCTGGACCAGGCCGGCGGTGATCGCCCAGGCGCCCCACACCCGCAGGATGTCCGGGATCCCGGAGGTGGCCGCGACAGCGACGCCGACAGCGGTGAGCAGGCTGAGTGCCATGTTGACGTACAGCAGTACGCGCGGGCCCCTGGCGCCCGAGGTGCGGTGGTCGACAACGGCGGCCGCCACGTCGAACAGCGGGTAGACGACCAGCAGCGCGATGCTCGCCGCGTTGAGCGTGGTCGCGGTGAGTGCGACCAGCCCGGCCCAGACGATCGCGAACCCGAAGCGGAAGAAGTAGAGCCTCGGCAGTGCGCGGGGCGGGGCGGTCAGTGTGCCGGATCGACCGGTCTCGACGGAGGTGGACATCAGATCCCTTTCGTGGATCAAGCTGGGAGACAGAACGATCGTTCTACCTGGATCGAGAGTCTGTCGCAGCCGTCCGGAAAATGCAAGACCGATCGTTCTGTCTGCTAGCGTTGAGACCACGCGAACGAGAGGGATGACGGATGTCTGAGGCCCGGGACCGACTGCTCAGCACGGCGAGCCGGCTCTTCTACGCCGAGGGTCTGCACTCGGTCGGGGTGGATCGCGTGATCGCCGAGGCGCAGGTCACGCGGGCGACGCTCTATCGGCACTTCCGGAGCAAGGACGAGCTGGTCGTGGCGTACCTGACGCAGGCCGACGAGGCGATCCGGGCGCGCGTGAATGCCGCCCGGGCGGAGGTCGACGACCCCGACGAGCTCATCCGTGCCGTCGGCCGGTCGATCGCCGCGGACATCCAGGGCGAGGGGTTCCGTGGTTGCGCGTTCCTCAACGCCGCCGCCGAATACCCGGACCCGGAACACGTGGTCCATCAGGCGGTGCTGAAGCACCGAGAGTGGTTCCTGGCCACGATGACCGATCTCTTCGCGGCGACGGGGAAGCCTGATTCGGAGTTTGCCGGCCGCCACTTCGTCATGTTGCGAGACGGTGCGATGGCGGCCGGCTGTCTGACCGATCCCGCCCCGGTCGGCGAGACGTTCCTACGAGGGCTCGAAGGACTTCTGACCTACCGGAGCGGCCTGGGGTCAGTGCTCAGCTGACGCCGTTGTCGGCGAGGAACTCCTTGGCGACGGTGGCCGGGTCGGCCTTGTCGACCTGGACCTTGGCGAGAGCCTCGGTCAGGTTGGCGGTGGTGAGCGCCTCGGAGACCGCGTTGAGCGCGGTCTCGGCGTCGCTGCTGAGCGCCTCGGAGCGGATCAGCGGGACGACGTTCTGGGAGAGGAAGAGGTTCTCCGGGTCCTCCAGGACCACCCAACCGTTGGTGGGGATCGAGGAGTCGGTGGAGAAGACGTTGGCGACGTCGATGTCGCCCTTCGCCAGCGCACCGGTGGTCAGCGGGCCGCCGGCGTCGAGCGGCTTGAACTCCTTGAACGTGACCCCGTAGACCTCCTCGAGACCGACAAGACCCTGGTGGCGCTCCTTGAACTCCGGGGCGCCGCCGAGCGTGAGGTCCTTCGCGACGGGAGCCAGGTCCTCGATGCTCTTCAGGGAGTACTTCTCCGCCGTCTCCTTGGAGACGGTGAGGGTGTCCTTGTCCTCGGCCTCCGACTGCGGCAGGGTCTCGCTGCCCTCCGGCAGGACCTCCTGGAGCGCCTCGTAGACGTCCTCGGGCGCCGAGACGTTCTCCGGGACACCGTCCGGCTTCAGGTACGCCAGCAGGGCGCCGTTGTACTCCGGCAGCAGGTCGATGTCGCCGCTCTTGAAGGCCTCCATGTAGACCTCGCGGGACCCGATGTTGGGCTTGGTCTCGACCTTGACGCCCTCGGCCTCGAGAGCCTGGGCGTACATCTCCATGAGCAGCTCGCTCTCGGGGAAGTTGGCGGAGCCGACGACGATCGTGCCGCCGCCCGAGTCGGAGTCCGATCCCGAGTCGAGCGGGTCACCGCCGCAGGCGGTCAGGGTGCCTGCCACGGCGAGCGTCGCGAACAGATACGCGGTGGTGCGGATTCGGCGGGACATTGAGATACCTCTCGGGTTGCTGGGTTGGTCAGCCGGCGGGTGTGCCAGCGGGTCGGCCGGCGGGGCGGAGGGTGGTCGGGCGGTTGCCGGCCTCGCGGCCGTCGACGCCGGGCGAGACGAGGAGTCGCTGTACGCCCGCGAGCGCCAGGTCGATCGCGACCGCGAGCACGGCGAGCACGATCGCTCCGGCGACCACCTGGTCGTACTGGAGCGTCGCCAGCCCGTCGAAGAGATAGCGGCCGAGACCGCCGAGACCGGCGTACGCGGCGATGGTCGCGGTCGAGACCACCTGGAGCGACGCGTTGCGCAGGCCACCGATGATGATCGGCAGGGCGATCGGGACCTCGACGCGCCAGGCGATCTGGGTCTCGGTCATGCCGACGCCTCGCGCCGCGTCGACGGTCTCGTCGCCGACGGACTGGATGCCGGCGTACGTCGTGGCGAGGATGGGCGGGATGGCGAGCACGACCAGGGCGATCGTGACCGGGACCAGACCGATCCCGACCAGGCCGAGCGCGAGCATGAGTACGCCGAGGGTCGGCAGCGCGCGGCCGGCGTTGCCGAGGTTGATGGCGATCAGGGCGCCGCGGCCGGTGTGACCGATCAGCAGACCGATCGGGAACGCGATCACGGCCGCGATCGCCAGGGCGAGGACGGTGTAGCCGAGGTGCTCGAGGATGCGCTGGGGGAAGCCGTCAGGGCTGGTCAGCGACCAGTTGGCGGCGTCGAGCAGGTAGTCGAGACTCATCGCGCACCCGCTCGCGCCCACGGGGTGAGCCCGCGCTGGAGGGCGACGATGAGGACGTCGGCGATGACCGCGAGGGCGACCGAGAGGACCAGACCGATGATGATCGGCGGCAGGTAGAAGCCGAGCTGGAACCCGCGGGTGAAGAGCTGTCCGAGGCCGCCGATGCCGATCAGGGCCGCGATGCTGACCATGCTCACGTTGGCCACGGTCGCCACCCGCAGACCGGTCAGGATCACCGGCATGGCCAGCGGCAGCTGGACCGTGAACCAGCGGCGTACGGGTCGATAGCCCATCGCGGTCGCGGCCTGCAGGACGGTGGTGTCGACCGCGTCGAGACCGTCGGCCGTCGTGCGGACGAGCAGGGCGAGCGAGTAGAGGGTGAGCGCGATGATCACGTTGATGGGGTCGAGGACGCTGGTGCCGAGGATGCCCGGGAGCAGCAGGAGCAGCGCCAGCGACGGGACGGTGTAGATCACGCTGCCGGCGGTGAGCGCGATGTGGCGTGCCGGGACGTAGCGATGGACCAGGGCGCCCAGCGGCAGGGCGAGGACGAAGGCGATCGCCACCGGGATCAGAGCGAGCCAGATGTGCTGGACGAGCGCGGTGAGGACGTCGTCCGCGTTGGTCTCGAGATAGCGCCAGAGGTCCTTCACCCGGCCTCCTCCGCGGAAGCCAGGGCCGCCAGGCGCTCGCGATGCTGCGAACGTACGCTGCCGGCCAGGTCCTCGAGCAGGACCAGCCCGTCGGCTCGACCCTCGGCGTCGACGCGGATCGCCGCGCCGGCGGGCGAGAGGATGACCAGGTCGGTGACCGTACGCAGGTTGGCGCCGTCGCCGAAGGTGCCCTCGGTCGGGAGGAGCCCGTCGGAACCGCGCCAGCCCAGCGGTCGGCCGTCCTGGTCGACCTCGAGGGTGAGGCCGTCGACACCGTGGTCTATGGGCTTGAGCGTGACCGAGCTCCCGTCGGCGAAGCCGAGGCCCCGGAAGCCGCGGTCGCGACCGACGAGCGAGGCGACGAAGTCGTCGGCCGGCGCGGCGAGAAGGTCGGCGGGCGGGGCGAACTGGGCCAGGCGGGCGCCCTGGGCGAAGACGGCGACCTTGTCGCCGAGGCGGATCGCCTCGTCGGTGTCGTGGGTGACCAGGACGATCGTCTTGCCGAGCTCGCCCTGGAGCCGGAGCAGCTCCTGCTGGAGGTCGTCGCGGACGACCGGGTCGACGGCCGAGAACGGCTCGTCCATCAGCAGAACCGGCGGGTCGGCCGCGAGCGCCCGGGCGACCCCGACACGCTGCTGCTGGCCGCCCGAGAGCTGGGCCGGGTAGCGCTCGCCGAGGTTGGCGGCGAGCCCGACGCGCTCGAGCAGGTCCAGGGCGCTCGTGCGGGCTTCCCGGCGGGAGATGCCCTGCAGGATCGGGACGGTCGCGACGTTGTCGAGGACCGTGCGGTGCGGGAAGAGCCCGGCGCCCTGGATCACGTAGCCGATCTCGCGCCGCAGCTGCGCCTCCGGGCGGCTGGTGACGTCGTCACCGTCGATCAGGATCCGGCCGGAGGTCGGCTCGATCATCCGGTTGATCATCCGCAGCGCGGTCGTCTTGCCGCATCCGGACGGTCCGACGAACACGGTGATCTTCCCGGTGTCGACCGTCAGAGAGAGGTCTTCCACGGCAACGGTGCCGTCCGGATAGCGCTTGGTCACGCCCTCGAACTCGATCACAGCCACCGCTCCTGTCTGTTGTTCTTCACCTGCGGACGCCGTTGCACAAGATCCTCAGCCTGCCAGATCTGGGGAAGGAACCGAAGATGTTAAACGGACAGGGACGTCGGGTTCGCCGTCCGAGCCTGGCTCCTCGATGCTTGAAATCTGCCACATCCCGGGACTCGATGCCCGAGATGCCGACTCGGCGCGGCGTAGGTCGTTCAGTCCTCCAGCGGGCGCAGCTCGTCGGCGTAGGAGACCGAGACGCGGCGCATCACGCCGTCGTCGCTGATCGCGTACTGCCCCATCCGCCACAGTGGCGGCGAGTAGGCGTGGATCGAGACCGCGCCGTCGACCGCACCGCTCATCCGGTGGATGTGGTCGGGCCCGAAGCCGAAGCTGCGACCCGCGCCGACCTCCCGTTGTACGGGATCGCCGCCGAACCTCGGCTGCTGCTCGAAGACCGCTCCGCGGGTGACCGCCACCGCGCCGGAGGAGACGTCGTGGTCGTGCCAGCCGGTGTCGTCGACGATGTTCCAGCACAGCAGCCAGACGTCGATGTCCTTGTCCCGGTAGAGCGAGACGTAGTGGCGCCCGCCGGTGTCGTGGCGCACCAGGTGCTCCCACCGCTCGGGGTGCGCTGCGAGCTCGTCGACCCAGGCGCGCAGCTCGCCGGGAGCGAGCGTACGTCCCGGCAGCTCGGGCAGTTCCGCGCCGCTCAGGACCGTGTCGGCGGCCGGCGCGGTCACGGTCGGTTCGGTGATGGTCATCGGTCTCCTCCGGTGAGCAGGTGGTGCGGGTTGGCGACGAAGATCGCCCGGCTCAGGGCCTCGCCGAGGTCGGGATCGGTCGGCTCGGCGTAGGGCCGGTCCGAGCCGTTCACCAGCGGGTCCACGCCGACCACGCGCGACATCGCGTCGATCGCCTGGGTGCCGTACGACGAGGTCTCGTAGTAGACGTGCCGGTCGATCGCCCCGAGCTCCCCGCCGCGCTGCGCGAGGCGCTCGTGGTGCAGCGGCGCGAGGCCGGCCAGCGCCACGAACGCGATCCGCAGGGTCGGCAGCAGCGACCGCCCCGCGACGTGCCAGGAGTGCCATGCGGCGCTCTGCTGGGCGACATACGAGGTGAGTGCGGGCCACCATCCGGGCAGCTCGCTCGCTGGTCCCGGGTCGGCGGGTCCCGGGTGCACGAGGACGGGCAGGTCGGCCTGCTGGGCCGTGGCCAGGACGGGAGCCAGGGTCTCGAGCGCGGACGGGGTCGTCAGCGCCGTCGCCGGGACCTGGAGGCCGTGGACGCGGTCGTGCGCCAGGACCTTGGCGAGGCCGTCGAGGTCCGGTTCGACGAGCGCCGGTGCGGCCCACAGTCCGTAGTCGGCGGGCAGGTCGTCGGCGAAGCCGTGCCAGGCGTCGAGCAGTCCGTGTGCCTCGCCCGGGGCGAGTGACTCGATCCCCAGTGGGCTCGAGAGCGAGAGCAGGACGAGGCCGTCCTCCTGTGCCGCGCGGCGGGTGAGGTCATGATCTGCCGGGTCGACGGAGTAGGGCGGCTCTCCGTCCAGGTGGAGCACCCAGCCATCGAGGTACGGAGGCTGCCGCCGGCGGCGCAGCTCCTCGACCAGCGCGGGCGGCCACAGGTGCTGGTGGACGTCGACCTGGCGCTTCATGCGCTAAGTCAATAGGTTTAGTTGTAATTAAGCAAGCCTACCCGCCGGTGAGGCACCATGGCGGGATGACCGACACGAACACCCAGATCCTGCTCCGCGCTCGCCCGGTCGGTGAGCCGACCGCCGAAGACTTCTCGATCGTTGCCTCCGAGGTGCCGTCGCCCGCGGAGGGCGAGGTGCTGCTGCGTACGAAATTCCTCTCGCTCGACCCCTACATGCGCGGGCGGATGAGCGATGCACCGTCGTACGCCGCTCCGACCACCCTGGGCGACGTGCTGCCCGGTGCCACGGTCGCCGAGGTGGTGGAGTCGCGGGATCCGTCGCGGCAGGTGGGCGACGTGGTGCTGGCGTACGGCGGCTGGCAGGCGTTCTCCGTCGCGCCGGCCCAGCACACCCGCCGCCTCGACCCGTCCGTCGCACCGGTCTCCACCGCGCTGGGCGTGCTGGGGATGCCGGGGTTCACGGCGTACGCGGGTCTGACCCAGATCGGGCAGCCGAAGCCCGGCGAGACCGTCGTGGTCGCGGCCGCGACCGGTCCCGTCGGCGCCACGGTCGGACAGATCGCGAAGATCCTCGGCTGCCGTGCCGTCGGCATCGCGGGCGGACCGGAGAAGGTCGCGCATCTGACTGAACTCGGTTTCGATGCCGCCCTCGACCACCGCGCACCCGACTTCAAGGAGCAGCTGAAGGCGGCGGTCGCCGACGGGATCGACGTCTACTTCGAGAACGTCGGCGGACATGTGTGGAACGCGGTGCTGCCGCGCCTCAACAAGTTCGCCCGGGTGCCGGTCTGCGGGATCGTCGCGCACTACAACGACACCTCCGCTCCTGAGGGACCCGACCGAGCGCCGGGACTGATGCGGCAGGTGCTCAACAAGTCGCTGCTGATCAGGGGTTTCATCCAGACCGAGTTCGTCCGCGACCACGAGCAGAAGTTCCTCGCCGAGGCGACCGGCTGGCTGGCCGAGGGCAGGCTCCGCTACCGCGAGGACATCACCGAGGGTCTCGAGAACGCGCCTGCCGCGTTCAACCGGATGCTTCGGGGTCAGAACTTCGGCAAGACGGTGATCAAGGTCAGCTGACCCGGGTCATTCGCCGGGCGCGGGTTCCGTGACGGTGTCGTCCTTGACCGGCTCGGGGAGACCTGCGAAGGCCTGGTTTTCCGGGTTCGCCGGGTCGGCGAGGCCCGCTACGTACGCCTTGGCGATCGCCAGTTCGGGGACCGTGTCGCCAAAGTTGGTAGTGCACGCCAGGAGAACCGCGCTGTAGAGGTCACTGTCCACCTCGAGAGTGGGGTAGGTGAAGACGATCGCCTCCTCACACCGGCTTGCGACCGTGGGCACCGGCTCAGGCTCCTCGGTCGTCGGAGGATCGGTGGGCGTCGGGGTGGGAGTCGGCGTGGGGGTCGGCGTCGCCGTCCCGTCGCCGTCGCCCGACGTGTTGTCGTCCGGGTCGGTGCCTGTCTGGGTATCGTCCGGCTCCGCAGGCTTGGTCGGCTCAGCGGACGGTGTCGGAGCAGGAGCCGGAGGCTTCGCGGCGGCCTTGGGAGCGGACTTGGTCTCCGACTTCGGCGCCGGTGCGACGGTGTTCGAGGTGCGCGGAAGGGCGGAGGCGGTGGGCCTCATCGTTGAGGTGGAACCACCGTCCACGCTCGGTGAGCCGGGGAACTCCCCGTTGCGGTACTGATCGGCGATCTTCAGCACCGCTTCGACGTACGTGTCGCTCTGGTTGTAGCGGTAGACCGCGGCGTTCGCGCCGGAGTCGGTGCTGACGTCCTCGGTTCCGGCGCACAGGTAGGCCGCGGTGGCGACGGCAGCATCGTCGACGTCCTGGGGGTCGCGGCGGTTGTCGCCGTCACCGTCGGTGCCCACGACCGTCCAGGTGGAGGGGATGAACTGCATCGGGCCGACAGCGTGGTCGTACACCGTGTCGTGGTCGTAGAGGCCGTTGTCGGTGTCGCGGATCGCCGCGTAGTTGCCGGCGCCGTTGAGCTGCGGGCCGATGATCGCGGGGAGGGCGAGGCCGTTGGAGTTGAGCTCGCTGCCGCCGAAGCGGCCGTGGTTGCTCTCGACCATGCCGATCGCAGCGACCAGCGCCCAGTCGATGCGGCAGGGGGCGTCGGCGTCGTTGAGCACGGTGGCCGAGCGCTGGTACGCAGCCAGGGCGACCGCCGGGATCGACAGTTCCTCTGCGTTGGAGGCCAGCCTTACTGCGTCGGTCGGGGTCAGGTTCTTCACGCCACCCAGGCCGTTGGAGATGCCGAGAGGGTCCTGAAGGGCGCCCGGATCGGGAAGCTCAGGCTGCTGATGACCGGTGTCGAGGCGTGCCTCGTTCGGGGCCAGAACCGCGAAGGCAGCGGTCAGCGCGACGGCGGCAACGGCCCGAGGCCCGATGCTGGTCAGCGCCGCTGTACTGATGCTTCTGGCCCAGAATTTTCGGGGTTCTTTGGTCATGCCGGTCTCACCTCTTCCACGCGTGGGGTACGTGTCCGTCCCATGAGCCTACCCAGGTATTCCATTTCTGCGCCTGGCAATTAGAAATCCCCCCACCTTGGTGATGAACGGCAACGGTCGGGCCACCTGACGTTGGGCTGGTGTTCCCCGGTACGCCGCCTGGGCTCACCTTCCGCCTGTCACCGTGGACGACATGACTGAACGGACTCGTCTGTGGATGGTTCCGCTGGTCGCGGCCGCGGGTTGGGGCGTCGGTTTCCTTCCCCAGCTCGTCCAGCCGCAGCCGCTCCTGCTCGCCCCGATGGTCGCTGAGCTGGTCTCGTTCACGTTGCTCGCCGCCGCGCTCGGCGGGCTCGCTGCGGGGCTGCGTCCGGACCGCTGGCTGCTCAGTGCCGTGCTCGCCGGCACCGGTGTCGTCGCCGCTGCCTTCCTCGGGCTGATGTTCGCCGCCGGCCCGGCGGCGACCAACCCGTCGATGCTGACCCATCTGATCGCCATCGCCGCGATCACGACGGTCGCCGGTCTCGCCGCCGGGATCGCCGCGAGCCTCGGGCCGTGCGTGCTGCGGGCGCCGATGCTGGCCGCGCCGGCCGTCTGCGTACCCCTCTGGCTCGACGGGATGCTCCCCGGTGAGCTGCCGTCGTCGGTCATCGATGCGCTGCTGGCGGCTGCCCTGGTGACCGTGCTCGTGACGTCCGTACGCCGCGCCGTTGATGTCGTCGCGTGGGTGCCCGCCTGGATCCTGGGCTGGGCGATGCAGACGCTGCTGACGGTGCTGGTGGCCATCGGCGTACTCATCCAGGAGGGCCGCTCGGTCGACGCCGGGCTGCTCTCCTCGCACCTGGTCTACTTCCACGAGCGCTGGAACGAACCCGCGGTGCACTACCCCGCCGGTTGGGCGCTCGCCGGAGTCCTGGCACTGGCGATGGTGGCGTGGAGGCTGCGTGACACCCTTCGGGTGTGAAACGTACGCTCATCACTGGAGGCACCCGCGGGATCGGTGCCGCTGTCGCTCGTCGGCTGGCGGCTGACGGCCACTCGCTCGTGCTCGGCTACCTGTCCGACGAACCTGCTGCCGTCGCGACGCGCGACGAGGTCCGGGCGCTCGGGGTCTCCTGCGAGATCGTGGCCGCGGACATCACCACCGACGCCGGGATCGCCGCCCTCTTCGAGGCTGCCGGCCCGGTCACCGGCGTGGTCAACAACGCCGGCGCGACCTACCGCTACGCGCCCCTCGTCGACACTCCTATCGACGAGATCCGGAGGACGTACGCGGTCAACCTGGTCGGCCCCACGCTGGTCGCCCGCGCGGCCGTGTCGGCGCTCGCCGAGGGTGGGGTGATCGTCAACATCTCCTCGGGTGCCGCCACGCTGGGATCACCGGGAGAGTACGTCCACTACGCCGCCGCGAAGGCCGGCATCGACGCGCTCACCAAGGGCCTCGGGCTCGAGGTCGCCCCGCTCGGCATCCGGGTCGTCGCGGTCGCCCCCGGGCTCACCGAGACCGACATGCACGCCAACACCGGCGACCCCGGCCGGATCGCGCGGATGGCGCCCCAGATCCCGATCGGCCGCGCGGGCTCACCCGACGAGGTCGCCGAGGCCGTCGCCTGGCTGATGAGCGAGAAGGCCGGGTACGTCACCGCGACGACGCTGCGGGTGACCGGCGGACGGTGATGCCCGGTCCAGGACCGCGGCGTACACAGCGAGGTAACGCTTTCGACGTCGTGTCGTGCCCCCACGCGGTTGTCCGATGGACAACAATCTCCTCATGAGGCCCCAGGTCGTCGCGCATCGCGGCGCCAGTCATGAGATCGCGGAGCACACCCTCGCTGCGTACGTCGCAGCCCTGGATGCGGGCGCGGACGCCTTGGAGTGCGACGTACGTCTGACCATGGACGGGCATCTCGTCTGCGTCCACGACCGTCACCTGCGCCGCATCGGCGCGCGGGGGCTGGTCTCGGAGATGACCCTCGCCGAGCTGCAGGCGATCGACTTCGCGGCCTGGAAGAACGGGTTCTGGGAGGGGGAGAACGAGCAGCCCGACCGGGACATGCGCGGCGTGCTCACGCTGCACCGTCTGCTGCGGGTCGTGCGCGACTATGGCCGGCACGTCGAGATGGCGATCGAGACCAAGCACCCGACGCGCTACGGCGGGCTGACCGAGGGGCGCCTGGTCGACGTGCTCAACGATTTCGGCTGGGCGGGTCCGGGCAGCCCGGTGCGGGTGATGAGCTTCTCGTTCACGGCGCTGCAGCGGGTGGAGCGGCTGGCGCCGGGCGTACCTCTGGTCCAGCTTGTCGACCGCGCCGCCAACTGGTCGCTCCTGCGGCACGCGATCGGCCCGGACTGGTGGCTCGGGGCCAGCATCGAGATGCTCACCGCCCACCCGAAGCTCGGGCGTCGGCTGGCGTCGAAGGGCCGCAACCTCCACGTCTACACCGTCAACACCGAGGAGCAGCTCAAGCTCTGCCTCGACCTCGGGGTCAATGCGGTCATCACCGACCGGCCGGGGTTCATGCTGGAGCTGCTCGGCCGCTGAGGCGTGTTACCTGGCGCGCGGGCCCGGCAGGTTAGGGTTTGGCCGTGGCCAAGAAGTCCCGAGTCAAGAACCGTCAGGCGGCTGCGGCCCCGACGGACGGTCCCAACCCGCGCGCGGCATGCCCGTGCGGGTCCGGCAAGCGCTACAAGGCGTGCCACGGTGCCGCCGGCGGCGCGTTCGTGGGGCGCCCGTTCGAGGGCCTGCCCGGCGAGTGCGACCTGGTCGCGCTGCGTGAGCTGGTGCCCTCGGCGACGGTGTCGCTGACGGTGAAGGGCTTCGAGTCGACGCCGGTCACGCTGGGCACCCTGCTGCCCGGCGCCGCGCCGGCGATGTCGCGCGACTCCGGCGAGGTCTGGGCCGGGCTGCAGGTGCAGCACAACTACGGCGACGTGTCGCGCGATGTGGCTGCGGCGCTGCTCCAGGCGCTCGAGGCGCGGGCGTCGGGTGAGTCCGGCATCTTCGGCCTGACCACCGCACCGGGCGACGGGCCGCGGCTGCAGGACCTGATCACCAACTCCTCGCTCGACGTGACCGTCCACGAGGGCTTCGACTGGTGGCTCGCCGACGTCGAGGACAAGGGCGACTTCGAGCACGCGCTCGAGCACGCCAACGAGTCGGTGCTGCCGACGCTGCGACTGGCGTCGGTCGAGGCTGCGTACTGGACCTCGGTGGGCTCCAAGGAGCACCTGCGCTGGGTGATGCCCGAGCCCGAGGACGCCCTGCTGACCGCGCTCGCGCGCCTGCACGTGACCGGCGAGGACGTGATCGTCCCCGACGCTCGTTTCGTCGGCATGTTCCGCGCCCACGGTCTGCTCGCGCCCGTCTGGGACCTGCCGGTCGGCACCGGCGCCGAGGCGCTCGAGGAGCCGGCGGTGGCGTTCAAGAAGCTGCTCGACGAGGCTCTCGCCGACGATTCCGAGATCACCCCCGAGGTGCGCTCCGCTCGCGCCGGGCTCGCCAACCGACAGGTCACCATCCGCTGAGGTGAGTGCTGACCGAGTTACCTCGGTCAGCACTCACCTACTTCGTGGAGTTCCGCGAGGGAAGCGACAGTTGACCGAGGTACCTCGGTGAGCATTCGCCGCTCACGCCTGCTCCACCGGCAACCAGAGCTCGCACGAGGCGTACGTCTCGGTGAGCTCGAGGTAGCGCAGGATCGACGGGCCGGGGCGGAGCCGCCACGGGTTCGACGGGAACCAGTCGGTGGCGGTCGCCGCCCAGAGCCGCTGCAGCGTCTCCGGGTGCGGGCCGCTGGAGGCGAAGACCGCCCAGGAGCCGGCCGGCACGGTGATGCTGTCGAGCCCGTCCGGAACCTCGGCCGACGGCGTGACCGCGACCCCGTGCAGGTAGGTGATCATCGACCCCTCCGGTGCATCGGGCGACGCGGACTCGGTGACGGCGAGGATGCCGCGCGGGTCGGTGTCGTTGAGCTCCTTGAGGCGGACATGCTCCTCGGGTGCGAGCGAGGCGATGTGTGCCTGGATGTGCGGGTTCACGCCCTCGTAGATCAGCGGGACCTTGGTGGCGTGGCCGACGAGCCGGAGCTCGGGCATGTCGTTGATGGTGACGTCCATCGGGGTGCTCCCTTCGACGCTCAGGCGGAACCTGAGCGTGGGTTGTGTGCGTAGCGGACCACCGGATCGGCGTACGTCGGCGGGAGCCGTTCCGTGCACGGCACGGAACGCGCGCCCGAACGCCTCGGTCGAGCCGTAGCCGTAGCGCACCGCGACCTCCAGGAGGTCAGGGGCGCCGGCCACCAGGTCGGCCGCAGCCAGGGTCATCCGGCGGCGGCGTACGTAGTCGGACAGGGGCATCCCGGCCAGCGCCGAGAACATCCGGCGCAGGTGGTACTCGGTGGTGCCGTGGTGGCGAGCGACCCGAGCCACGTCCACCTCGCCGGTGAGATCTGCCTCGACCAGGTCGACCAGGGTGTTGAGCGTTCCGATCATGTGGTCCTCCTTTCGCCATCAAGCCTCGCCCGGGAGCAACCTCCGGCGCCCGACTATCCTGGCCCGGTTCGATCAGGTTCAGTCGGACCGCGAACGCAGCCGGAACGCCTGCAGGCGGGAGTAGCCCTTCACGCTCGTACGCCGCATCTTCTCGACCTGGAAGCCGTCGACGTCCTCTAGTGCGGCGGCGGCGTTCTCGTCGATGACCACCGACGAGGGCCGGGCGACGGTCGTGAGGCGGGCGGCGATGTTGACCGTCGGACCGAAGACGTCGCCGAGCCGGAGCACCACGTCGCCGTAGGATATCCCGGCCCTGACGTGCGGAAACGCGCTGTCGCGATCCTCCCCGAGGGCGGCCAGGTCCAGGGCGGTCCGGGCCGCGGCGGCGACGTCCTCGAAGGTGAAGAACACCCCGTCGCCGAGATACTTGATCACCCGTCCGCCGTGCTCGACGACGACGTCGGAGCAGGTGTCCTCGAACTCCTCGACCCAGTCGACCAGCTCCTTGTCGCTGAGCCGTTTGGACCGGGCGGTGTAGCCGACGATGTCGAGGAAGCCGACCGCCAGCGGCACCGCGGAGGCGTCCGCGACGGTGAGCATCCGCCGCGCCGCGCTGACCAGATGGCGCCGCCAGACGTAGTCCTGCAGCGACTCGACCAGCGGCAGCACCTGCCCGGTCAGGGCGACCAGGTCCTCGACCTCGTCGCCACCCCGCTCCCGGGCGACCTCGGCCAGCAGCGACGTCTGCCACTCGGCCAGCCGCGCGTAGGACCGTCCCCAGGTCCGCACGAGCGCGGCCTGGCGGTCCTCGCTGAGCACCCCGAGGCGTACGAGCTCCTGCGTCATCCGCAACGCCTCGACATCGGCCTCGGTGAAGGCGATCTCGTCATCGCCCGCGTGCGGGAAGCCGAGATGGTGCCACAGGTCCTCGGCGACCTCCATGGGCACGCCGACGGCACCCGCGACCTCGGCGCGGGTCAGCGTGGGCGTCTGGCCGAGGACGAAGGACTCGACCACGGCGAGAGCCTCGGCCAGCTCGATGTCTGCCTCGCGGCTCCGGCCCTGACCGAGGCCCTCGTCAGCCTGTTCGTCGAGCGTCAGGAGCCGAACCTGTCCTTGGCGACCTTCTCCAGCGCCCTCGCGAACGTCGGCATCTCGACGGACAGCTGCTGCAGCTTGTCGGCGCTGAGGTGGATCAGGTCGAGCGGAGTGAGCGCGACGATGGAGGCTGTGCGCAGCGAGCCCCTCATGATCGCCGCCTCGCCGATGATGTCACCGGGACCGCACTGGGCGATCTCCTCCTTGTCCCGGCGGACGGAGACGGTGCCGTCGAGGATGATGTAAGCCTTGTCCGGCGGGGTGTCCTCCCAGATCGGCGACCAGCCCTCCGGCAGGTGCACGCGGGTGCCGGTGGCGCTGATGTGCGCGATCTCCTTGGGCGTGAACATGGAGAAGAACGACTCGGTCACGAGGGTTTCCTTCGGGGTCGGCTGTGGGGTGGCTGCCGCTATGTGACGGCAGTTACAGAGATCAACGATGTTCGTCTACAGGGGTTACCCGCGAGTGAAGTTGGCTATGCGGGCAGCGGGTCGCGGGCGATCGGGCAGCTCATGCATCGCGGGCCGCCGCGGCCGGAGCCCAGCTCGGAGCCCGCGATCGCGATGACCTCGATGCCTGCGGCCTCCAGGGCCCCGTTGGTCTGCGTGTTGCGCTCGTACGCCACGACCACGCCCGGCGCCAGCGCCAGGGTGTTGTTGCCGTCGTCCCACTGCTCGCGCTCGGCGGCGACCGGGTCGAGCCCGGTGTCGACGTGGTGGAGCTTGTCGATCCCCATCGCCTCGGCCGCGACCTCGAGGAACGGGCGCGGGGCCGCGATGTTCAGCTGGCCGTCGCCCGCGGGGGTCACGGCGTACGCGACCAGCGAGTCGACCGCGTTCGGGTAGATCACCATCTTGTCGGTGTTCACGAGCGTG
This sequence comes from Nocardioides sp. NPDC000445, assembly GCF_040300245.1. Classification (NCBI taxonomy): domain Bacteria; kingdom Bacillati; phylum Actinomycetota; class Actinomycetes; order Propionibacteriales; family Nocardioidaceae; genus Nocardioides; species Nocardioides sp. NPDC000445. The sequence goes on from NZ_JBEPDH010000015.1 coordinate 114,105, forward strand.
GCGATGGTGTCCAGGTGCATCGTCGCGCGCTCCTGCGCGATCGGCACCGCGAGCACGGTGTGGGCGAGCTCCTCGGCGAAGACCTGGCGGGCGAGCCGCTCGGCCCCGGCGGGGGTGGTGCGCTCGCCGACCCCGACCGCGACGACACCGGGAGCGAGGAGGAGTACGTCCCCACCCTCGACGTGCTCCAGGTGGGCTCCGTGCAGCCGCGGGCTGGCCCGGAAGCGCGGGTGGAACTGGTAGATCAGCTCGGTGAGCGCGGTCTCGCGCTTGCGAGCCGGCATCGCCAGCGAGGTGACCGTGGCCCGGTCGCGGATCCACACCGACGAGTCGCGGGTGAAGAGCAGGTTGGGGAGCGGGTCGATCAGGAAGTCGTCGTGGGCGAGGAGGCTGGTGACCAGGCCGTGGCCGCCGCGTACCTCGTCGTTGCGGACGCCGGCGGTCAGGTGGTCGGTCAGCTCGGCCGGCCCGGCGTCGGCGAGGGCACCGCTCAGGTAGTCGCGCAGGGTGTCGCCGAGGGTGAGCGAGCCGAGCACGTTCTCGAGCGCCAGCTTCCGCGCCTCGGGCACCTCGAGGGTCTCGGTGAGCAGGTCGGTCAGGTAGAGCACCTCGACGTCGCGATCCCGCAGCGCGGCCGCGAAGGCGTCGTGTTCGTCCTGGGCCCGCTTCACCCACGGGATGCCGTCGAAGAGCAGCTTGTCGTTGTTGCGCGGCGTCAGCCGGGTGAGCTCCCGGCCGGGCCGGTGGAGCATTACCGTACGCAGTCGTCCGACCTCGCTGTCGGCGCCAAGTTCAACCATGCCGGGCAGCCTAGGCGAACGCCGCTCAGGCGAACACCTCGACCAGCGTCAGGATGCCTAGGACGAGGCAGACGACGGCTCCGACGTAGTGCAGGACGTGCAGCTTGATGAACCGGAGCAACGTACGTCCCAAAAGCACCGCGAGCCCGGAGACCGCCAGCAGCGCGGCCCAGGAGCCGATGAAGACCGAGACCGGGTCGTGGTAGCGGGCCACCAGCGAGACGCTCAGCAGTTGGGAGAGATCTCCCCACTCGGCTGCGAAGAGGACCATGAAGCTGGCCAGGACCTGGCGGAAGCCGCGTACGTCCTTGGCCTTCTCGGCGAACTCGCTGCCGTCGTCCTCGGACGCGATGCCGTGGTGACGGCGCCCCTCGACGAGCAGGAAGACCGCGCCGCCCAGGAAGAGCAGCGCCGCGACGATGTGGACCAGGTCGGTCGGGAGGAGCGTCGCCACTCCGCCGATCGCCACCGCGATGAGCGTCTGGACCGCGAACGCCGCGCCCACGCCGAGCCACACGAAGATCGGCCGGTACTTCGTCGACAGCACCAGCGTCGCCAGGAACGTCTTGTCCGGCAGTTCGACGACGAAGATCGCGGCGAAGGCCAGCGCGACGACGGTGATGTCCATCAGGGTTTCCGTTCCAGTTCTTTACGTCCGGCCCTCATCGTCGCACCCCGGTTCGACCAGCGGTCGGGCGAGGGCGGCGGCCTTGGCCTCGGCGAGTACGTCGATCGCCGGGCGATCGAGTGCTGCGGCGACGCGGGCGACGTCGTCCCACTCCGGCTGCAGGTTGACGACCTCGTCGTCGAGGCGGGCGGCCTTGACCGCGATCGGGTGCCCGTCGACGCTCACGGTGAGCATCTCGCGGGGAAGGGCGTGCTTGACGACCTCGTGCTCGCGTACGCCGATCGTCGAGGTCTCCCGGAAGAACACCCGCCGGACCGCTCCAGCGGCGTCGAGACGGGTGAGAGCGTGGAGCGTGTAGGCCGGTCGGCCCTTCTTCATCAGGATCGGCGTGACCCAGGCGTCGTGGGCTCCGGCCGCCAGGAGCGCGTCGAGGGCACCGGGGATCAGTCGCGGCTCGAGATCGTCGATGTTCGCTTCGATGACGAGCTCGATCTCCGTGGCGGGGGCATTTGCCGCAGGATCCGCCCGCACTTCCCCGCCATGGCGGGATTCTGCCCCCGCGCCGACAGCCTCGCCGACCAGTATGCGGAGCGTGTTCGACCAGCCCTCCGGATCCTTGCCGCCCGCGCCGACACCGATCGCCGTGGTCGTCATCGGCGGCTGAGCCCCCCACCTCGTCGCGAGGGTGGTGAGGAGCGCGGCGCCGGTCGGCGTGCACATCTCCATCGCCGGGTGTCCGGGCGACCCCGCGTAAGAAGGTACGCCGGTGAGCAGCCGCGCCACGGCCGGCGGCGGCACCGGGAGGGTGCCGTGGGCGGCCCGGACCGACCCCGATCCGACCGCGATCGGGGAGACGACGACCTCGTCGGACCCGAGGTGCACGAAGCCCGCGCATACTCCGACGACGTCGGCGATCGCGTCCAGCCCTCCGACCTCGTGGAAGTGGACCGACTCGGGAGAGATCCCGTGCACGGCGCCCTCGGCCTCGGCCAGCCGCTCGAAGACCCGCAGCGCCAGGTCACGCACCGCGTCGTCCAGATCGGCGCCGGTCAGCAGCGCCCGGACGTCGGTCCAGGTCCGATGGTGGACCGAGTCGGCGATCGAGACATGACACCGGGTCGCGGCCAGCGCGCCACGGGTCACCTGCGACGCAGCGAGATCCACCGGCTCGGGGGCGACCGCGTCCACGGCCGAGGCGATCACCGAGAGAGGCACGCCGGCGTCGACGAGCGCGCCGAGCAGCATGTCCCCCGAGGCTCCGGAGGACGCGTCGACCCAGACGACGCTCACCGAGCCCGCCGCGCGATCCGAGCCGCCGCGACCCCGGCGCCGTAACCGTTGTCGATGTTGACCACGGTCACGCCGGGAGCACACGAGTTGAGCATCGCCAGCAGCGCGGCCAGCCCGCCGAAGGAGGCGCCGTAGCCCACGGACGTCGGCACCCCGATCATCGGCACCCCCACCAGCCCGCCGACCACGGAGGGCAGGGCACCTTCCATGCCCGCGACGACGATCAGGCAGTCGGCGTCGTCGAGCCGGTCGCGTACGGCCATCAGGCGGTGGATCCCGGCGACGCCGACGTCGGTGATCCGCTCGACCCCGGCGCCGTGGACCCGGCAGGTGAGCGCGGCCTCGGCCGCGACCGGCCCGTCGGAGGTCCCGGCCGCGACGACGCACACCCGGCCCTGCGGGGTCGGCAGCGGCCCGAGCGTGACCGCACGGGCCTCGGCGTCGTGGACCGCCGTCGGCAGCTCGGCCGCCACGCGGGCGGCCGCCTCGGCCGAGACCCGGGTGGCCAGGACGGCGCGCGAGGGATGCTCCTCGTGCAGTCGGCGAAGGATCGCGACGACCTGTTCGGGGGTCTTGCCGTCGGCGTACACGACCTCGGGGTCACCGGTGCGGCGCTCCCGGTCGAGGTCGACGCGGGCGAACCCGAGGTCGGCGGTCGGCTCGTCCGGCATCGCTCAGAACCGGGCCGGGTCGGCGGGGTAGACCCCGAGCAGCTTCACATCGGTCGTGAAGAAGGCCAGCTCCTCCAGGGCCCGCTTCAGCCCCGGCTGGTCCGGGTGGCCGTCGACCTCGGCGAGGAACTGGGTGGCGGTGAACTTGCCATCCACCATGTAGGACTCCAGCTTGGTCATGTTGACGCCGTTGGTCGCGAAGCCGCCGAGCGCCTTGTAGAGGGCCGCCGGGAGGTTGCGTACGTTGAAGATGAACGAGGTCACCACCGGACCCGCGTCGGCGGGCGCCTGGATGAAGTCGGGCGAGAGCACCACGAAGCGGGTGGTGTTGTGGTCGGCGTCCTCGATGTCGGTGGCGAGCACGTCCAGTCCGTAGATCGAGGCGGCCAGCGGCGGGGAGATCGCGGCCATCGTCGGGTCGCCGGCCTCGATCACCTCGCGCGCGGCACCGGCGGTGTCACCGGAGACGACCGGCGTGAAGCCGTGCTCGCGGATGATGTTGCGGCACTGGCCCAGGGCGTGGACGTGGGAGTGGACCGTACGGATGTCGTCCAGGTGGGCGCCCGGAAGGCCGAGCAGGTGGAACCGGATCCGCAGGTAGTGCTCGGCGATGATGTGCAGGTTGGACTCGGGAAGGAAGTGGTGGATGTCGGCCACCCGCCCGGCCAGGGAGTTGTCGATCGGGATCATCGCCAGCGACGCCTCACCCGCCTCGACGGTCGCAAACACGTCCTCGAACGAGGCGCACGGCACCGACTCCAGCTCGGGGTAGTGCCGCTGGCACACCATGTGTGAGTTGGACCCTGGTTCGCCCTGATAGGCGATGCGATGTGGCTCGGACACAGCGACAGTCTAGATTCGCCCGATGTGCTCGCTCTTGCAATTCTCAGTCTGCTGACAGCAATCGCCGCCCTGGTCCTCGCCGGAGCGGCCTGGCAGAAGACGAAGGACGTACGTCGCCCCGACCCTGCCGCCGTCGAGTCGCTGCCGACCGACGTCGCCGGTCTGCGCGCCGAGGTCGCGGCCCTGCGCGCCGAGTCGGCGATGAACCTGCGCCACCTCGCGGTCGTGCGCTTCGACGCCTTCGGAGACGCCGGCGGCCACTTGAGCTGGTGCCTGGCGCTGCTCGACGACAACGGCGACGGGGTCGTGCTCACCTCGATCCACGGCCGCACCGAGGCGAGGTCGTACGCGAAGAGCATCAGCGCCTGGAATTCGTCGCAGCTGATGTCGCCCGAGGAGACCGAGGCCGTCCAGCAGGCCAAGCCCAGGAGCTGATCCGAGCTGATCCGGGCCCAAAATCGACGCCGGCACGCTCGGGCGTGGCGGGGGAACCGTTCCGAGCGTGCCGGTTTCAAACCCGGGCTGCGGGTGGGACGGCCCGGGAGTCGACCACTGGTCGCGGGGGATTTCCGACCAGTGTGTGGGTCTTGCCACGTCGCCGGCCGGAGTCAGGCTTGAGCCCGGTCGAAGACGACGACTCAGCTCACGCCGAGTCGTGTCAGACACCTTATGAACATTTACTTGTCAACAAGACATCTGTGTCGGCGAGTCGGCTCGGTTTTGCCATGAGAATCGACGCCAAACGCGCTGAAAACATGCAGAAAGAGGGACTTTAGGCCCTGATTGCCGGGACTTCAGGCCCGCCGCGTGTCGGTGAGATTCGGGACCGAATCGGGACTGGCCGTCAGCGTGGCACGCGGACGAGCAGGCGCCCGGGAAGACACTGCATGCGGAGCTCGCGACCCTCGGAGATCGTGTCGCCGTCGAGCTGGCGCGGCTGGTCGTGGTTGGTCCGGATCACGACGCTGGCACCGGTCATCCGGTTGACCAGATTGTCGGTGCGCGGCCGCTTGCTCAGCACCCGGACCGCGAGCGGGAGCCAGGACCAGAATCGCTGCGGATAGAGCAGCACCACGTCGATGAGCCCGTCGTCGAGCGCGGCAGCCGGCAGCAGCGGCATGTTCGCCTGGAGGTAGCCGACGTTGCCGACCACGACCGTGCGCGCGCGGTGCCTGGTGAACTCGCCGTCGTCGACGGAGATCTCCAGCCGCATCGCCGGGAACATCAGGCTCTTGAAGGCGGAGAGGACGTACGCCATCCAGCCGATCCGCTTCTTGATGTCCTCGTTGACGCCGCTCATGATCGCGGCGTCGAAGCCCATCCCGGCCATGACCAGGAAGTTGGTGTCCTCGAGGTTGTCGCCCGAGACCTCGACCAGGTCGATCGCCTGGTCCTGCCCGGTGAGCGCGACGTCGATCGCGGCGCGGATGTAGAGCGGGATCGACAGGTTGCGCGCCAGCAGGTTGCCGGTGCCGCCGGGGACGATCCCGACGGCGATGCCGGTGCCGGCCAGGGCGGAGCAGACCTCGCGTACGGTGCCGTCGCCACCACAGACGAGGACCAGGTCGGCGCCCTCCGCCTGGGCCGCCAGCGCCATCCCCTTGCCCGGGTCGTCGACCGTGGTCAGGTGCCAGGTCGGCGTCTTCCAGCCGGACTCCCTGGCCATCGTGGTGACCATCGTCTTGAAGTGCTCGACCGACTCGACCTTGATCGGGTTGAGGACGACCGCGATCCTCCGGTTGCCACGCACCGAGTCGACCAGCGGCCGACGTCCGAGCGCGTGCGAGGCGGGCAGCGGCGTGTAGAGCGCCATGCCCAGGAAGACGGCACCGGCGGCGAAGAGGATCCCGCCGAGCACGTCGGAGGGGTAGTGGCGCCCGAGGAAGACCCGGTCGGCGGCGACGAGCGCCACCAGCACGATGAGGCCGGTGTAGGCCAGCCGGCGGATGCCGCGGCGGCGTACGAACATCGTCACGACCACCGCGATCACGCCCGCGAGCACCGCGATCCCGGTCGCATGACCGGACGGGTACGCCGGTGACTCGTGGAACCACGACGCCAGCTGCCACGTGGGCCGGTCCCGGTCGACGAGCAGCACCACCGCGCGGCGTACGACCAGCGTGATCACCACGACGCCGAACACGTAGACCGCGGCGCGCAGGTACGTCCGGAACAGCCCCGCGGCGACCAGGAGCGCGACGCCGACAGCGAGGTACCACTCGGTGGCCACCTCGACGATGTGCCAGAAGTCGAGCATCCAGCCGTGTTCCGCGGTCACCGCCGTCGCGTCCCGGCCGAGCTCGTCGATCGTCGAGACCGGCGGCCACCCGTTGATCCCCGCGATCCCGATCAGGGCGCACAGAGCGAACAGCGAGGCCGCCCAGAGCAGCAGGGCACGGCGCGAAAGGTCAAGCACGGTGAGTCAGTATGCGCGATACGTCTTCCACACAGTGAATGAACGGGCTGGACAAAAGCCGAGGCAGTGGCCGGAGGAAAGCGCTATCGTCCGCTTTCCGCGCATGATTCGGGTCGGCGCCGGCACCCCTCGGTCCCTCGTCGTTGTGAGGTCTCTCATGCGCTCTCGCGCCTCCTCGTACGCCCTCCTCGGACTCCTGTCCGTCCCCGCCGTCGCCCTCGGTGTCGGTGGCCTTCTCGCCGGCTCGGCTGCTGCGGCCGAAGGCGAGTGTGGCGGCAAGCCCGTCACCGTCGACCTCGCCGTAGAGGGCCAGGTCCCGACCGAGGGCGACGACGTCATCGCCGTTCCGCCGGCAGTGTCCGTCGACGCGCTGGGCGGTCACGACACCATCTGTGTCCAGGGCCAGGGCACGGCGACCATCGTCGGCGGGCTCGGCGACGACGCCATCTACTCCTTCTACGGCAACAGGGTCGATGCGGGTGAGGGGAACGACACGATCAGCGGCGGCTTCATCGGCCTCGACGCGGGTCCCGGAAATGACGTCATCCATGGCGGCAAGCAGCCGCTCCTCGTCGTGACCGGGGCCAAGGGCGGAGAGGGCGACGACACCTTCCACGCGGGAGCCACCGGTGGCGTCTTCGACGGGCAGGGCGGCATCGACACCTTCTTCGGCGGCCCTGGTCGCGACATCGGCTACGGCGGGGCTGGAGACGATCGGCTCTACGGCGCGGACGGTGACGACAGCCTCCGCGGAGATGCGGGTGCCGATCTCATCGACGGCGGCGACGGCGCGGACTGGCTCAGGGGCAATGCGGACGCCGACACCGTGCTCGGCGGCGAGGGCGCTGACCAAATCACGGTGAACGACGCGAGCGCGTCGGGGGATGTCGTCGACGCCGGTTCCGCTGACACCGCGACGGACGAGCTCGACCTCGCGCCCGATCTCGACGCCAACCTGTCGGCGGCGGCTATCGAGCTCGACATGACGTCCGGCGCCAACAACTGGGGCATCACCTTGGCCGGGTTCGAGTCGGTGGTCGGAACCCGTCACGCCGACGTGATCACTGGTACGAGCGGTGACGACACGATCGACGGTTACGAGGGCGACGACACGATCGACGCGGGGTCAGGTGACGACACGGTCCTGGGTTACCGCGGCAACGACCGCCTGGTCGGTGGCTCCGGCAACGACATCCTCCGTGCGGAGAGCGGCGACGACAACATCGAGGCTGGTAGTGGTGACGATGTCGTCGAGGCCGGTGCCGACGACGACCGGGTGAGCGGCGGCGAGGGCCAGGACACGCTCAACGATGGGTCGGGTGACGACGTCGTTCGAGGCGACGAAGGTGACGACACACTCACCCCGACGTCCTACGCAGGCGACAACTTCGACCAGCTCTACGGTGACGGCGGAAACGACACCATCACCGGTGGGGCGTTTGGTGACGACACCATCCGCGGCGGCGACGGCAACGACATCCTGAACGGTGGCACCGGCGCATCGGTCATCCTCGGGGGCCGCGACGACGACACCATTTCGATCGGCCGCGCTGAGCGGTCAGCCGAGAACGCCTTCGGGGAGGACGGCAACGACACGATCCACGTCGGCCAGTTCGGGGGCGTGGCTCAGGGTGGCAACGGCAACGACGTCATCCACGGCGGCTCTGGCTCGCTCAACGCCTCGGGCGATGCCGGCGACGACAGGATCTACGGTGCTGCGAAGTCCAACTACCTCAGGGGCGGCGCCGGGAACGACCTCATCGAAGGCGGAGCCGGCAAGGACGAGCTGATCGGCGGTTCGGGTCTCGACTCGATCCACGGCAAGGCTGAAGCCGACACGATCTATGGCGACGAGGACTACTACAGCCCGACCGTGGGGTCCGCCGACAGCATCGACGCAGGGGCTGGCAACGACACGGTGAAGGGCGGGCCTGGGAACGACACGGTGCGTGCCGGAGACGGCGCCGACACCGTGGTCGGCGAGTCCGGGAGCGACCGTCTGCTCGGTGACGGCGGCAACGACCGCATGAAGGGCGACGCCGACAACGACACGATCGAAGGCGGCAGCGGCAACGACACTCTGGAGGGCGGCAACAACGCTGACACGCTCCGAGGCGACAGCGGCGATGACGTTCTGGCCGGCAACGACGGCAACGACGCGCTTAACGGCGGCACGGGCGTCGACACCGCGTCGTACGTCACTGCCTACAACCCGGTGACGGTGACGATGTCCAAGGCGACCGGTGGTGGCGGCACCGACACGCTCGCGGGGATGCAGAACCTGAAGGGCGGTCCGTACGCCGACCGCCTCATCGGTGACGGTGGCGCCAACACCCTTCTCGGTGGTGGCGGCAGCGACACGATCTTTCCCGGCCTCGGAAACGACCGCGCGGAGGGCGGCTCGGGAACCGACACCGTCGCCTACTCGAACGTACGCAACGGGGTGAAGGTCGCGCTCAATACGACCTCGGTGCAGTCGACCGGCGCGGGAGCGGATCGCCTGCTGACCTTCGAGCGGGTGACCGGCACGAACTACGCCGACGTCCTGCGGGGCAACAGTGGAGCCAACAAGCTGGTCGGCCTCGGTGGTTCGGACCGGATCGAGGGCGGCTCGGGCAACGACTCCCTCTATGGCCACTCGGGCAACGACCGGCTCTACGGCGGCTACGGCCGCGACTACGGCGACGGCGGCACCGGCACCGACAGCAGCTCGTCGGTCGAGCGGCGCGTACGCATCCCGTAGCCCCCGAGGTACGGGAGAGGTACGGGTTCGGGCGGCAGCACCGGTTGGCGACACTGCCCCTTTCGAGTTCCGAGCACATGAATCGAGAGGAATCCATACGATGAAGACATCGGTGCGGTTGCGCATGGGCGGCCTGCTCGCGGCAGCAGCTGTGGCAACGGGCGGACTGGTCGCCGTGGACGCGGGCACGGCGCCTGCGGAGGCCGCGGTCAGCTGCACGATCAGCAGCCCGAAGACCGTACGTCCCGGCAACACCGGCAGCTGCGTGACGCTGCTCCAGAAGGTGCTCGGTGGGCTCAGGCCGGACGGTTCGTTCGGGTCCGCGACGACCGCGCGGGTGAAGGACTACCAGCGTGCGAAGGGGCTGTCGGCGGACGGCATCGTCGGGTCGCGTACGTGGTCGAAGATCAAGGCGGGCATGTCCGGCGCCGGCACGATCGTCTCCTCGACCGCCACCGCGAACTGGTACGCCTGCGTCATCGTCCGCGGCGGCCAGTCGATCCGCTACACGGTCACCAACAAGCGCAGCACCGGCTGGAGGCAGGCCACCATCACCACCAGCGGGTCGCTGGCCGACCCGGTGATCAACAATTGGATTCCCAGCAAGGGCTCGCGTTCGACGGCCTCGAACACCAACGGATTCCGGACGTCCTACCCGACCTCGGCCGCCTACGTCACCTACACCGGCGGCACCTTCTTCACCAACGACTCCTACGCCTACGACTTCCCCAACAGGACGGTCTACCGCTCGTGGCTGCGCCCGTGCGGCAAGACCAGCCCGGTCTACTGGTGACCGGCCGATTACTGAAGTGAGATCTGGTGGTCCGGTCGACTAGCCTTGCCGCATGATCGACCCGCGCATCCTCCGCGAAGACCCCGACCGCGTACGTGCCTCGCAGGAGCGCCGTGGCGCGTCCTCCGACGTGGTGGACCGGGCGCTGTCCGCGGACAGCGCCCGGCGCGCGGCGATCGCGGACTTCGAGGCCAAGCGGGCCGAGCAGAAGCAGATGGGCAAGAAGGTCGCTCAGGCCAAGGGCGAGGAGAAGCAGCAGCTGCTCGCCGAGGTGAAGGACCTCGCAGCCGCCGTCAAGGCGGCCGACGCGGCCCAGGCGGAGGCCGAGGAGGAGTGGAAGAAGGCTCTCAAGGCCATCCCCAACCTCGCCGACGACGCCCCGGCCGGCGGTGAGGACGACTTCGTCCTGATCGAGAAGGTCGGCAAGCCGCGAGACTTCGCGGCCGAGGGCTTCGAGCCGCGCGACCACGTCGAGCTCGGCAAGATGCTCGGCGCGATCGACCTCGAGCGAGGCGCCAAGGTCTCGGGCAGCCGCTTCTACTTCCTGACCGGTGTCGGCGCCGAGCTCGAGTTCGCGCTGATCAACCTGGCGATGGAGCAGGCCCGGGAGGCCGGTTTCACCCAGGTCATCGCGCCCGCGCTGGTGCGTCCTGAGGCGATGGAGGGCACCGGCTTCCTCGACCAGGTCGACGACGGCGTCTACAAGATCGAGGACGACGACCTCTACCTGGTCGGCACCTCGGAGGTGCCGATGGCGGCGTACCACTCCGACGAGATCCTCGACCCCGACACCCTCCCGCGGCGCTACGCCGCCTTCTCGTCATGCTTCCGCAAGGAGGCGGGCTCGGCGGGCAAGGACACCAAGGGCATCATCCGGGTCCACCAGTTCGAGAAGGTGGAGATGTTCGTCTACACCACCGTCGAGGAGTCGTACGCCGAGCACCAGCGTCTCCTCGAGTGGGAGAAGGCCTTCCTGGACAAGCTGGAGCTCGCCTACCAGGTCATCGACGTGGCCGCCGGCGACCTCGGTCCGAGCGCGCTGCGGAAGTTCGACTGCGAGGCGTGGATCCCCACCCAGGGGAAGTACCGTGAGCTCACCTCGGCGTCCAACTGCACCACCTTCCAGGCACGTCGCCTCGACATCCGGGCGCGCACGGAGAACGGCACCACCCCGGTCGCGACCCTCAACGGCACGCTGACCGCGATCACCCGCGCCATCGTCGCCGTGCTGGAGACCCACCAGCAGGCCGACGGCTCGGTGCGGGTGCCGAAGGCTCTGCAGAAGTGGCTCGGTCGCGAGGTTCTGGAGCCGATCCAGAAGTGAGCACGACCGAGAGCAGCACCGCCCGGCCCGGTGAGGCCGCCTGGCAGCCGAAGCTCGTCGCGCTCGACATCGACGGCACCCTGCTGCGCTGGATCGAGGGCACGGGCACGACCTCCGAGGCTCTCTCGGACAAGGTGCGCGACGCGGTCCGCCGGGCCTACGACTCCGGCGCCCACGTGGTGCTCTCCTCCGGGCGCTCGGCCCATTCGATGACCGGGATCGCCGACCTGCTCGGGCTCCCGGACGAGGGCGCGGAGCGGTTGTGGATCGTCGCCTCCAACGGCGCGGTGGTGCTCCGCTACCCGCCGGTCGACGTGGTGCACGAGGAGACCTTCGACGCCCGGGCGGCGGTGGAGAAGATCATGGAACGGCGGCCGAACGTGCTGGTCGCGGTCGAGAACCGTGGCCTGGGCTACCGGTTCAACCGACCGTTCCCCGACGGCGAGCTCGACGGTGCTCATCTGATCGCTCCGATCGACGAGATGGTCGCCGAGCCGGTCTCCCGGGTTATCATCCGCGACCCGGACGCCACCCCGGAGGACTTCCTCGCCCTCGGCCGTGAGCTCGGTCTGCACGGCATCGACTACGTGGTCGGCTACACCGCCTGGCTCGACCTCACCCCGGTCGGCGTCTCCAAGGCATCGGGCCTCTCCTACGTCTGCGACCAGCTCGACCTCGAGCCCGCCGACGTACTCGCCATCGGCGACGGCCGCAACGACGTCGAGATGCTCGAATGGGCCGGTCGCGGCGTAGCCATGGGCAACGCCCCCGACGAGGTCCAGGAGGTGGCCGACGCCATCACCGCCCACGTCGCCGACGACGGCGCGGCGCTGGAACTCTCCCGCTGGTTCTGAGAGTGCTGTTCTGGGAGTCTTTGCGCTCGTGACTCTTCCCACCACCATCGTGACCGAGCGGCTGACGCTGCCGTTGTGGACCCGCGCCGATGTCGAGGCGATCCGCGATCCCGACGGCGGGATCGGGCGGCCGCAGAGCTGGCACCCGCAGTTCCCGCGCGAGGACGACCGCGACGCGGCGACGATGTGGGTCGAGGGTGACCGGTGGAGCTCCCGCTACATCATGCGCAACGGCACCGTACTCGGCTCGATCGGCTTCTTCGGGCCGCCCGAAGCCGCCCCCGACGGCATCCCGGAGACCGAGGTCGGCTACGGCCTGATCGACGAGGCACGCGGGTGGGGTTTCGCGACCGAGGCGCTCAAGGGCCTGCTGGCGTGCGCCGACGAGGAGGGCGTACGCATCCGGGCCGCTGTCGAGCCCACCAACGCGGCCAGCCTCCGAGTGCTCGCCAAGTGCGGGTTCACCGAGCTGCGTGGCGCCGACGAGGACGGGCATCTGGTGATGGCCAGGCCGGTCCCCGGTGGCAGAATGGAAGAATGAGGACGCCGAAGCTCGTCGCCACCGACCTCGACGGCACCCTGGTCAGAGCGGACGGTTCGGTCTCGGACTTCACTCGTGGCGTGCTCGTGAAGCTCGAGGAGATCGGCGTGCCGGTCATCTTCGTGACCGGACGGCCGCTGCGCTGGACCCGCGAGCTCTTCGAGCACATCGGCAGCGTCGGGCTGGCGATCGTCTCCAACGGGGCCCTGGTCTGGGACGTCGCCGCCGATCAGCCCCGGCTGACCCGGCTGATCGAGCCGGCCCTGACCGCCGAGGTGGCGGCTGCGCTGAAGGAGAGCGTGCCCGGACTGGTCTTCGCGACCGAGTCGCTCGAGGGGTGGTCGTGCGAGCCCGCGTTCGCGACCCACACCGCCGACGCCCTCCGCCCCGCCAAGCGCATCGCGGCGATCGAGGAGCTCGCCGACGAGCCGCTGATCAAGCTGCTCGCCCGCCGCGACGACCACGACGACGCCGACGAGCTGCTCGCCGCAGCGGCCGCCGTCGTCGGCGATCGCGTCAACGTCACCCACTCGTCCTTCCCGCTGCTCGAGATCAGCGCTCCCGGGGTCACCAAGGCCTCCACGCTGGAGCTGGTCTGCACCGAGCTCGGCATCTCCGCCTCGGACGTGATCGCCTTCGGCGACATGCCCAACGACCTGCCGATGCTGACCTGGGCCGGGACCTCGTACGCCATGGCAGACGCCCATCAGAGCGTGGTCGCGTGCGCGTCGCACCTGGCCCCCGGGCACGAAGATGACGGTGTCGCGCGGGTCCTGGCTGGAGTCTTCGGCCTGTGACTGGTTTGATCTTCGCCATGCGCCGCGTCCCCCAGTTCCTCGCTGCCCTCGCTCTCGCGGTGACAGCGGTGGTCATGACGAGCCCCGCACCCGCCTCGGCAGCCCCGGTCACGGCTCCCGCGAAGTGCCCGGCCTTCGAGCTCAGCGACGCGGTCAAGGAGCCGCTGGTCTTCCACGCCCGGGTGACCGGCCCCGGCAAGGCCACCAAGAAGGGCGGCCCGGTGGTCTACCCGGTGACCGTCGTCAAGGCGCTCAAGGGCGTCACCAGCGGCAGCAGCCTCGAGGTCGCGCTCAACCCCGGCGTGTGCCAGAAGAAGTCGCTGACCGCCAACGAGGACTACTACTTCTTCGCGCAGAAGAAGGGCGACACGATCCTCGCCGCCGGCAGCGCCCCGCGCGTCGAGGAATACACCGACAAGCTCCAGGCCGAGATCGCCAAGGAGTTCCCCGAGGTGATCGCCCCCGAGCCTCAGCAGGTGAGCTTCAGCGAGCCAGCTTCTCCCGAGGGCCAGAAGCTCGTCGAGGTCGCCGCCCCGGGCGTCGTACTCGTCGTCGTCGGCCTGCTCGGCCTGATCATCGTGATGATTCTCGGACGGCGGAAGGCCGCGTAGCCGGGCTCGTGGGCTCAGCCTCCGGAGCCCACCCCGGGGGCCGGAAGGCGTAGCTCAGCTTGAGCCGCCAGCCGTCGGCGGTGCGTACGTCGTTCCAGAGCTCACGGAAGGCGCCGTACTCCAGTCGGAGCAGGTTGTAGGTGTCGACCTTGTAGGTCAGGCCGTACGTCGGGCGCTGCCGCTCGGGCTGGAAGGTGCCGAAGAGGCGGTCCCAGACGATCAGGATGCCGGCGTAGTTCTTGTCCAGGTACTCCGGGTCGGAGCCGTGGTGGACTCGGTGGTGCGAGGGCGTGTTGAAGACGAGCTCGATCGGGCGCCAGAGCCTGCCGATCGTCTCGGTGTGCACGAAAAACTGGTAGATCAGGTTGATCGAGAAGGCGATGTAGATCGCCGCCGGTGAGATGCCGAGGAACGGCAGCGGCAGGAAGAAGAAGAACTCGAACCACGGGTTCCACTTCTGTCGCAGCGCGGTCGCGAACGTCATGTACTCGCTCGAGTGGTGCGCCTGGTGGGCCGCCCAGCCGACCCTGGTCCGGTGCACGAACCGGTGGTTCCAGTAGTAGGCGAGATCGACGACCACGACCGAGATCGCCAGGCCCCACCACGTCTCCGGGATCTGCCACAGCGACGCGTAGGCGAAGATCGCCGCGTAGACCGCGAAGGTCAGCACCTTGAACACGGTCATCGACACGATCGAGCCGAGGCCCATCAGGATCGAGGTGCGCGCGTCCTTGAAGACGTAGCCGGCCAGGTTGTCGTCGTGGTCGAGCCATTTCAGCGCTGCCAGCTCGATGAGGATCGAGATCACGAAGAACGGGATCGCGTACGTCAAGGGGTTCTTCAACGGGTCGAGCATGTCGTTCATGGGGGACCTCCCAGGGATATGACCTTGGAGTAAGTTACCTCAAGGTCATATGCCACCGCTAGACTCTTGGACATGTCACGGGCCAACGCTGGAACCAAAGGCGTCCCGCGCGCCGACCGCGAGCTGCAGATCGTGCGGGCCGCCTGCCAGGCCTTCGGCACCGTCGGGTTCGCCAAGGCATCGGTCGCGGCGATCGCCGCCGACGCCGGCATCTCGAAACCGCTGGTCTACCAGTACTTCGGCTCCAAGGAGGGCCTCTTCCTGGCCAGCTTCAACTACGGCGCGGAGACGCTCGCCGCCGAGATGGAGCGGGTCGCCGCCGACGACTCCGTCGGCCTCGAGCGTGGTCTCCGCACGCTCGACGGCCTCTTCCGCACACTCGAGCCACAGCCGTGGGTGTGGCGGCTCCTCTTCGATCCGTCGGCTCCCGACGATGGTGAGGTGGCGGCTGCTCGCGCCGTCTACACCGACCGGATCACCCGACTCGCCGTCGAGGGTGTCGGCGAGCTGATGCGGCTCGTGGGCGATGACGACCCCCTCGACGCCTCGGCGCTGACCGCGGTCTGGATGAGTGCGGTCGACGCGCTGATCACCTGGTGGCTCGACCATCCCGGGGTCACGCCCGGGGAGATGACGGATCGCTGTCACCGGCTGATCACCGCGCTCTCCGGCGCCGCGATGCCGCCTCACCTCGCGGCCGAGCTCAGCGCCGGCTGAGTCGGCGTACATCCCGGCCGGTGACCGGCAGAACCCAGTAACCTACGCGGCGTGAGCATCGGCAGAGACCTCCAGTCCGCGATCTTCCGCAAGGGCCTGTTCGGCCACCGCCCCGTGGTGCCGACCGAGCCCTCGGTGCTCGCCGAGGCTGCCCAGCGGGCGATGAGCAAGGAGGCCTGGGCGTACGTCGACGGCGGAGCCGGCCAGCAGCGCACCGTCGCCGCCAACACCGCCGCCTTCGACCACTTCCGGCTGGTGCCGCGCATGCTCACCAACGTCGAGAGCCGCGACCTGCGCACCACCCTGTTCGGGGTGGACATGCCGGCGCCGCTGATGCTCGGCCCGGTCGGCGTGCTGGAGCTCGCCCACCCCCGGGCCGAGCACGAGGTCGCCGCGGCGGCCCGCGCGACGGGCATCCCGATGGTGATCTCCACCCAGGCCTCCGTCCCGATGGAGGAGGTCGCCCAGGACCTGGGCGACACGCCACGGCTCTACCAGCTCTACTGGTCGAAGGACGAGACGATCGTCGAGTCCTTCGTACGCCGCGCCGAGGCCATCGGCTCCGACGCGCTGGTCGTCACGCTCGACACCCACATGCTCGGGTGGCGTACGCGTGATCTCGACCTGGGCTACCTGCCCTTCGCTCGAGGGCTGGGCATCGCTCAGTACACCTCCGACCCGGCCTTCCGCGCCCTCGTCGAGGCCCGGCTCGCGGACGGGAGCGGGACGAGCGTGCGACCGGGGCTCCGGGAGATCCCCTCGGCCCTCACCGCGGTCGCCTCGATGGCCCAGCACCATCCCGGCAAGCTCGTCGACAACCTTCGCTCCGGTCACGCCCGGGCCGCGGTCGAGACCTTCCTCGACGTCTTCTCCCGCTCCGACCTGATCTGGGACGACCTCGACCGGCTCCGGGAGATGACCGATCTGCCGATCGTGCTGAAGGGGCTCCAGGCGCCCGAGGACGCCCGCCGCGCGCTCGAGCACGGCGTCGACGGGATCATCGTCTCCAACCACGGCGGCCGCCAGGTCGACGGCGCCATCGCCTCCATCGACGCCCTGCCGAGCATCGTCGACGAGGTCGACGGCCGGATCCCGGTCCTCTTCGACTCCGGCATCCGCTCCGGCGCCGACATCCTCAAGGCGCTCGCCCTGGGTGCCGACGCGGTCCTCCTCGACCGCCCCTACGTCTACGGCCTCGCCCTTGCCGGCGCCGCCGGTGTCCAGGCCGTCATCGAGCACATGATCGCCGAGCTCGACCTCTCCCTCGGCCTCGTCGGCTGCCGCTCGGTCGACGAGATCGGCCGCGAGCTCCTCGGCTGAGTGCAGCGGGTGAGAGCAGCGACACTCCTGGGCCACGCCAAGTTCGTGGTTTATGAGGGGGCGCGATCTGAGCACCCCACTTACGATGCAAGTGATGAACCCGCAATCTCCGCCAGACATCGTCGTGATCGGCGGCTCCAACATGGATCTCCACGCTCGGGCGCACGAGCAGGTGGTGATGGGTTCGAGCATGTCCGGATCCGCCGGCCTCTCGCCTGGTGGGGTGGGCCGCAACGTCGCGGAGAACCTCGCCCGGCTGGGTGACTCGGTCGCGTTGGTCTCGGTCGTCGGCGACGACCCGATCGGCGACGAGGTGATCAGCTACACCGAGGACGTCGGCGTCGACTGCACCTACGTCCGCCGCCGGGCGGACGTACGCACCGGCACCTACAACGCCGTGCTCGACTCCTCCGGTGAGCTGGTGGTCGCGGTGGCCGACATGGCCGCGACCGATGAGTTCTCCCCGCTGGTCGTGGAGGCGGCTCGCGACCTCATCAAGAACGCTCGCGGTGTGCTCGTCGAGGGCAACATCCCGGTCCGCACCGCTGAGGTGGCGATCGACCTGGCCCGCGACTTCGACGTGCCCGTCGTGTTCGACCCGGTCTCGGTGCCGAAGGCGAGGCGGGCGCGTGACCTGATCCGGGCCGATCGCGAGCTCTATCTGGTCACGCCCAACCAGGCAGAGCTGGCCGCCCTGACCGACCTGCCGGCCGGCACGGACGCGGAGATCGAGAAGGCCATTCACTCGCTGCACGACCGCGGTGTCGGCGTCGTCTGGGTGCGCCTCGGCGCCCGCGGCTCGGTGATCAGCTACAACGACGTCTACGAGGAGCTTCCCGCTGTGCCGGCCGAGGTCGTCGACGTCACCGGCGCGGGCGACGCGATGCTCGCCGCGTTCACGCACGAGCTCCTTCGCGACGTCGACCTGGTCGCGGCGGCCCGCTTCGGGCACGCCGCGGCAGCGCTGACCTGCGGCACCCACGACACCGTCCGGATGGACCTCAGCGAGAGCCTCGTCCGGGAGCTGGTGTGAAGGTCCGGCTCACCGAAGAGGTCGGGGTCGCGCTCGCCGAGGGCCGCCCGGTCGTCGCGCTGGAGTCGACGATCATCAGCCACGGCATGCCCTATCCCGACAACGTCAAGATGGCCACCGAGGTCGAGCAGATCGTGCGCGACAACGGCGCCGTCCCGGCCACGATCGCGCTGCTCGACGGCATCCCTCGTGCCGGTCTGTCGCCCGACGACCTCGAGCTCCTCGCTTCCGACCCGGATGTCACCAAGGTCAGCGTCCGCGACCTTCCCTACGTCGTCGCCCGCGGTCTCCACGGCGCGACCACGGTCGCGGCCACCATGCGCCTGGCGGCCATGGTCGGGATCAGGACGTTCGTGACCGGTGGGCTCGGAGGCGTACACCGGGGTGCGGCGACGTCCTTCGACATCTCCGCCGACCTGACCGAGCTCGCCCGCACCCAGGTCGCGGTGGTGAGCGCCGGCGTGAAGTCGATCCTCGACATCGGGCTGACCCTGGAGACTCTGGAGACCTACGGCGTGCCGGTCCTGGTCAACGGGAGCGACGAGTTCCCGGCCTTCTACTCCCGCAGCTCCGGGTTCGCGGCGCCGCTGCGCATCGACGGCCCCGACCAGGCCGCGGCGATCATGAAGGCCACCTGGGAGCTCGGCCTGCCCAGCGGCCTGGTCGTCGCCAACCCGGTCCCGGCCGCCGACGAGATCCCCGCCGAGGTGATCGGGAAGCACATCGACCATGCCCTCGCCGACGCCGAGGCCCGCGACATCCGAGGCAAGGAGATCACCCCGTTCCTGCTCGCCAGGATCGTCGAGCTCACCGGCGGCGACTCGCTGGCGACCAACATCGCGCTGGTGCGCGACAACGCCGCCTTCGGTGCGCAAATGGCCGCATCGTACGCCGCCGCATGACGAACGATCACCACTCGTTCACCCCGGCGACACCGCACGTGGCCTAACGTCTCGTCTACCTATGCGTTGATCCTCCCGTGACCGATAGCCCCCACATTGGCCCGACGATGACGGCCCCTTCGAGGCGCAGCTTCCTCAAGGCCGGCCTGATCGGTGGAGCCGGTGTCGTCGCCGGCCCGATGCTATGGACGCAGGCGGCCAGGTCGGCCGCTCCGGCCACCGGCGTACATCTGTCGTACGGTGCCGACCCGGTCAAGCAGATGAACGTCTCCTGGTCGACCGCCGGGTCGGTGCAGGCGCCGCGCCTCGACCTGGGTGTGACGCCCGACTACGGACTCACCCTCCGACCTGAGTCGCTCTCCTCGATCCGGGTCGACAGCGTCTACCACCACGTCGACCTCAGCGACCTGCGACCGGGCACGCGCTACTACTACCGGCTCAGCCACGACGGGGGCACCGCGACCAGGGGCTCGTTCACCACCGCCCCGAAGACCACGGGGTCCTTCCGCTTCGCCGCCTTCGGCGACATGGGCGTCGCCGAGGACGCCGCGCGCAACGTGAGCCTGATCCGTCAGCAGGGCGCCGAGTTCGCGTTCGTCGTCGGTGACATCGCCTATGCGGACACCGGCGGCCAGGGCAAGAGCGGGGAGCGGCAGCAGGACTTCGGTGTCTGGGACGAGTTCCTGACCCAGATCCAGCCCAGCGCCAACGCGATCCCGTGGATGACCGTCGTCGGCAACCACGAGATGGAGAACGGCAACGGCGAGCTCGGCTACGACGGCCACCGCGCTCGCTTCCGTCACCCCGGCAACGGCGCCGGCGGCGGACAGGAGACCTACTCCTTCGTCCGCGGCAACGTCGCCTTCATCGCCCTCGACGGCAACGACGCGACGTACGAGTACACGCGGAACGCGGGCTACCTCGGCGAGACGCTGGACAGCTGGCTCGAGGAGCGGCTGGCCACGTTCCGGGCCCGCAACGACATCGACTTCATCCTGGTCGGCTTCCACCAGTGCGCCTACTGCACCAACATCGCGCACGCCTCGGACGGCGGCATCCGCGACCGCTGGGAGGCGCTCTTCGACCGCCACCAGGTCGACGTCGTGATCAACGGCCACAACCACTGCTACGAGCGCACCCACCTGATGCGCGACGGCAAGCCGGTCCGGGAGGCGCCGCGCGGCGCCACGGTCAGCACGAATGAGGGGACCATCTACATCACCGCCGGCGGCGGTGGCGGCTCGACCTATCCCGATGTTCTCCCGGTGCTCTCCTACTACACGGGCAAGAACGGCCTGAGGATCCCCGAGCCCACGACCTACCGCGCCGTCGGCGACGCGACCCACTCGGTCGCGTTCTTCGATGCCCACCCGCGGGACGCCCACGGGACCGCGAGGCTGGACCTCGAGGTCATCGCCACCGACGGCTCCGAGGTCGACACGCTCACCATCGCTAGGACGCGCTGATGCGCACCCAATTAGAGTTGATGCGCGTGGGGGGAATCAGAAGGAGGAAGCCGAGGTTGCTCAGCGTCGTCGTGCCTGTCTACAACGTGGCCGACTACGTCGCCGACAGCCTCGACAGCATCCTTCATCAGCCGTTGCGTGAGGTCTGTGCCATCGAGGTGATCGTCGTCGACGACGGCTCCACCGACGGATCGGCCGAGATCGTCAAGGGCATCGCCGCGAACGACTCTCGAGTCACCCTGATCTCCCAGCCCAACTCCGGTGTCTCGATCGCGCGTCACACCGGGATCGAGGCCACCAGCGGTGACCTGCTCACCTTCGTCGACCCCGACGACATCCTGCCCCGCGACGCCTGGAGCACGATGGTGAAGACGCTGCGGCGTACGGGCTCCGACTTCGCCGTCGGCTCGGCCGAGCGCGTCACCCTCGTGAACGGCGAGGAGCGGAGGTACGTCACCCCGCTGATGCGCCGCAACCACACCCGGACACGCCTCAGATGCCGGATCGAGGACGCCCCGCTGATGCTCGCGGACGTGTTCGTGTGGAACAAGATCTTCCGGCGCTCCTTCTGGACCGACAACGAGATCACCTTCCCCGAGCGCACCCGCTATCAGGACCAGGTGGCCCTGACCCAGGCATTCCTGGCCGCCAGGAGCTTCGACATCCTCACCGACGTGGTCTACGACTGGCGGGTCCGCTCCGACTTGTCCTCCGCGACCCAGAAGCGCGCCCAGATCGCCAACCTGCTCGAGCGGATCACCACCAAGCGCCAGACCGTCGAGCTGGTGGCCGGCTCGGGCTCGGCGAAGCTGATGCGCACACTGCGCACCGAGATCCTGCCGATCGACATGTGGGAGCACTTCCGTGCGGCCGTCAACCCCACCACAGAGGACCCCGACCGCTACTGGTCGCTGCTGCGCGGCGCCGTCCTCGAGTTCTGGTACGACGCCGGCGTCCCTTTCGAGGAGACCACCGTCCCGCGTGGCCAGCGCCTGATGGCCTGGCTGGTCTCGCAGGACCGCCGCGACGACCTCGCCGCGCTCATCGGGACGATCGACGAGCGTGGCCCGGCCAGGGGCATCGAGGCGTTCGCCGCCGCGGAAGACCTGCCCGTCGGGCTCTGACCGCTCGGGATCCCGGGCCCCTATGGAAGCCCTGGGGTGTATAACTCGGCCCTAGTGGCTCAGGGACCTAAGACCTGCGATATACCCAGATGCGTAGGCAATTGAGCGATTCCCGTTGCACGCGTGTTCCCCGGGGGGCAGGGTGTGGGGACCCCTACGTCATTGCTTCGAGGAGCCCCCTGAATGCCCAGCGTCGAGCTGTCGGCCGGTCCGATCGATTTCGAGGATACCGGCGGTGATGGCCCCGTCCTCGTACTCCTCCACGGAGTGCCGATGGACGGCCGTCTGTGGCGCCGTGCGCTGCCCTACCTCGGTGGCTTCCGGGTGATCCGGCCGACGCTGCCGCTGGGTGGTCACCGGCGGCCGATGCGGCCCGACGCGGACCTCAGCCAGCAGGGTGTGGCGAACATCCTCGGTGACTTCCTCGACGCGCTCGACCTCCACGACGTCACCCTGGTCCTCAACGACTGGGGCGGCGGCCAGTTCCTCATCAACGCCGACCGCACCGACCGCATCGCGCGGATGGCGCTGGTGGCGTGCGAGGCCTTCGACAACTACCCGCCCAAGGCCGCCAGGCCGCTGGCGGTGCTCTCGAAGGTGCCGCCGCTGTTCACCGCCGCGCTGCAGCTGCTCCGCATGGAGAGCTTCCGGCAGGCGCGCGGGGGCTACGGCGGGATGTCGGTCGACAAGAGCTACCACCTCTACGACGACCTCGTTCACGGCTGGTTCGCGCCGGCGCTGACCGACCGGGCCATCCGCCGCGACTTCATCAAGTTCGCCGGCGGCGCTCCTGGTCGTGACAAGCTGCTCGAGCTGGCCGAGGGCCAGCAGAAGTTCACCAAGCCGGTGCTCGTCGTCTGGGCCGATCAGGACACGATGATGCCCGCCGAGCACGGTCCGCGCCTGGCCGCTCACTATCCCGACGCGCGGCTGGAGATCGTCAAGGACTCCTCCACGCTGGTGCCGATCGACCAGCCCGAGCTGCTCGCCGGGCTACTTCGAGAGTTCGTGCTCGGTGGTCGCGGCCCGGTTGACCCGGTACGCGAGGAAGCTCGGGACGAGTAGCGCACACAGCGCGATCCCGAGCAGGTTGAGCAGGCCACCTCCGGTGGTCGCGATCGCGGTGCCGACCACGGCCGCCGCGCCCCCGTGCAGGACGTCGGCGACCCGCGGGCCACCCGCGACGACGACCGTGAAGACCCCCTGCAACCGGCCGCGTACGTTGTCGTCGGCCGCCGACTGCAGGATCGACATCCGGATCGCCGCGGAGGCCACGTCGGCGGCGCCGGCGACCATCATGAAGAACACGGCGAGCCCCAGCATCAGCATCGTGGTGCGCTTGTCCACGGCGAGATCCGCGAACCCGACGGTGAGCCCGAACAGGGTGATCCCGAGGGCCCACACGGCGATGCACCAGATGACCACGCGCCCCTGGGCCTCGATCCGCGAGACCCAACCGGAGAAGATCCCACCGATCACCGCGCCGGCCGGGATGGCCGCGAAGAGCAGCGCGAACGCGATCCCGCCCTCCGATGGGCCGCCGAAGGACTCGTGGGCGATCTGCGGGAACAGCGCCCGCGGCATCGCGAAGACCATCGCGATCAGGTCGACGACGAAGCTCATCATCAGCACCGGCTGATGCCGCAGATAGGCGAACCCGTCCCACACCGAACGCAGCCCGGGCACCTTCGAGCCCGCGCCCTCGACCGGGATCCTCGGCAGCAGCACGACCGCGTAGAGGGTGGCGAAGAGGGTGACGGTGTCGATGGCGTACAGCCAGGTGAACCCGGTGAACGGCAGCATCACGCCGGCGATCAGCGGCCCCGCGATCGCGCCCGCCTGGAAGACCGTCATGCTCAGCGAGTTGGCGGCCGGGAGCAGGTGCGCGGGCAGGATCTTCGGCAGCAGCGAGTTGCGGGTCGGAGAGTTGACCGCGAAGAAGGCCTGCTGCACCGAGAAGAGGCACAGCAGCACCCACACGTTGGTGTTGCCGAGCGCCGACTGGAGCCAGAAGAGCGCGCTGGTGACGATCAGCCCGGCGGTCGAGACCATCAGGATCGTACGCCGGTCGAAATGGTCCGCGAGCGCGCCGCCGTAGAGGCCGAAGACGATCAGCGGGACCAGTCCGAAGACACCCGTCAGCCCGACGTACGCCGACGAGCCGGTGTCCGCGTAGATCTGGGCCGGCACGGCGACGACGGTCAGCTGGGCGCCGACCATGGTGATGATCCCGGCGATCCACAGTCGCCGGAAGTGCGGCTCCTGCAGGGGGCGGGTGTCCGCGACGGCACCCCTGAGCTTGTCGGTGATGCTCACCGCTGCGGGGCCTTCAACATGGTTACTCATGCTAAGCGAATGAATTTACCTGGAGAAATTCTGATGTCAGGTGTCGGATACCGATGTAGACGTTCGTAGCAAGGGTGAGAGGCGGTCACCGAGGCCGTCCGACACGAAGGAGTGAGCACCATGGCCAAGTACCTGATGTCCGTCTGGGGTCCCGACTCGGACTACGAGAAGGAGAACTACGGCTACGCCTCGCAGGAGGAGATGATGGCCTCGTTCGAAGCGACCGGGAAGTTCAACGACAAGCTCCAGGAGCAGGGCTACTTCGTCTTCGCCGACGGCCTCGATGCCGCCAAGACTGCGACCGTCGTCGACGGCATGGGTGACAAGCCGGTCATCACCGACGGTCCCTACGCAGAGGCCAAGGAGTACATGGCCGGCTTCTGGATCATCGATGTCCCCGACCTCGATGTGGCGCTCAAGCTTGCTGCCGAGGCCTCCGCGGCCTGCCTGGGCAAGGTCGAGGTGCGCCCGATGCAGACCGGCCCCGAGGCGTGAACCGCTGTTGACGGATATCGACGCGGCGATCACCCGGGCCCACCAGGAGGAATGGGCGCGGGTGGTCGCCAGCCTCGCCAAGCGCTTCGGCGACCTCGACATCGCCGAGGAGGCCGCGGCCGAGGCGTTCACGGTCGCAGTCGAGCGCTGGCCGCTCGATGGCGTACCCCCCAACCCGGGCGCCTGGCTCACCACCACCGCCAACCGCCGCGCGATCGACCGGATCCGCCGCGAGTCCAAGCGTGACGACAAGCAGAAGGAGGCCGTCGCGATGCACGATGACACCCCGCACGAGCCTCTCGGCGCCATCGAGGACGACCGGCTCCGGCTGCTGTTCACCTGCTGCCACCCCGCGCTCGCGCCCGAGGCGCGGATCGCGCTGACGCTGCGTATGGTCGGCGGCCTGACCGTGCCCGAGATCGCGAACGCCTTCCTGGTCCAGGAGACCACGATGGGCCAGCGGATCACCCGCGCGAAGACCAAGATCAAGGCCGCCCACATCCCTTACCGGGTCCCCGAGGCGGCCGACCTCCCCGAGCGTGTCTCGGGCGTCCTGGCCGTCCTCTTCCTGGTCTTCAACGAGGGCTACCTCTCCTCCGGCGACCACGAGAATCCCGTACGCGGCGACCTGACCCGCGAGGCCATCCGGCTGACCCGGCTGGTCCGCGCCCTGCTCCCCGACGACGGCGAGGTCGCCGGCCTGCTGGCCCTGATGCTGCTGATCGAGGCGCGGCGTACGGCACGGATCTCGGCGACCGGCGAGCTGGTCCGGCTCGACGAGCAGGATCGCGGCTCGTGGGATCTCGCGCTGATCGCCGAGGGCCATGCGCTGGTGCGCGAGCGGCTCGAGGTCGTCGCCAACGGTGGCCCGCGGCCCGGGCGCTACCAGATCCTGGCCGCCATCAACGCGGTCCACACCTCGGTGCGCGACGCCCGCGACACCGACTGGTCCCAGATCGTCGCGCTCTACGACCAGATGATCCGGGTCGACGCCTCGCCGATCGTTCGCCTCAACCGGGCGATCGCCGTCGCCGAGCTGGACGGCCCCGAGGTCGCGCTGGCCGAGATCGACCGGCTCGGCCTGGACGGCTACCACGCCTTCCATGCCACCCGGGCCGATCTGCTGCGCCGCCTCGGCCGCAGCGGCGAGTCCCGTGCGGCGTACGACAGGGCCATCGAGCTCGCCGAGAACGCCGCCGAGGTCGCGCTGCTGACCAGGCGCAGGGACCAGCTCGGACGTTCTTGACGAAATTTCGCCCGGGCTGTCGGATCGAGGCAGGTGTGTTCGTAGCAGGAGTGAGCGGCGGTCACCGGACCGTCCATGAGGCGAGGAGACGATACGCATGCCCGAATACCTGATCGTGTTCAACGACGAGTGGGTTCCCGAGCACACGATGGAGGAGCTCGAGCACAAGCGCGACACCTCGATGGCGGTGATCGAGGAGATGAAGTCCGCAGGCGTCTACGTCTACGGCAACGGTGCCCTCGACGCCTCGACCGCGCTCTTCAGCGTCGAGGCCAAGAACGGCGAGCCGGTCTTCACCGACGGCCCGTACGTCGAGACCAAGGAGCACCTCGGTGGCTTCTGTGTCATCGAGGCCCCCGACGAGGACGCGGCGCGCTACTGGGCGGGGCGGCTGACGGTCGCGCTCGACTGGCCGCAGGAGGTCCACCGGTTCCCGGACATGTTCCCGACCGAGGAGTGAGCATCGCACCTGGACGCTTCGCCGAATCTCGGCGGCGAAGCGTTTCAGGTCGTGGCAGGCTTGCCGCATGACGCCAGAGCCGCTTGCCCTGCCCGAGACCGAAGCCGCGGAGAGCTGGGTCAAGGAGCGTACGTCCGCGACCCTGACCCACGTGCGGGAGCTGGCCGAGAAGCTGCGGACCGCGCCGCCGAGCGAGGCGACCGAGGTGCTGAAGGCCTGGGACGAGCTGTCCCTGGAGCTCGGCTCGCTCGGTGGCCTGGCGGGCCTGCTCGCCAATGTCCACCCCGTCGAGGCGGTCCGCACGGCGTGCGAGGACACCGAGGTCGAGGTCGACCGGCTGCGCACCGAGCTCACCCAGGACCAAGCGCTCTACCGCGTCTTCGCGGACCTCCCCGCCGACCAGACGGACGCCCTCGACCCGCTGGCCAAGCGGCTCCTGGAGAAGACGCTGCAGGACTTCACCCGTGCAGGCGTCGACCGGGACGACGCCACCCGGGTCCGGCTCACCGAGATCAACGAACGCCTCACCGAGCTGAACCTCGAGTTCTCCCGGGTGACCCGGGACGACGTACGCATCACCCTGGCCACGCCTGAGCAGCTGGACGGGATGCCGGCCGATTGGCTGGAGGCGCACCCGGTCAACGACAAGGGGCTCGTGGAGATCACGACCGACTATCCCGACGCGCTTCCCGCTCGGATGTTCGTGAAGGATCCCGCGATCCGTCGTGCCGTCACGGTGGCCTCGCTCGAGCGCGGCTGGCCGCACAACGAAGCGGTCCTGAAGGAGATGTTCGCGCTGCGTCACGAGCTGGCCAACCTGGTCGGCTACGAGGACTGGCCGGCCTTCGACGCCGCGGTGAAGATGATCGGCGAGGGACCGGCGATCCCGGAGTTCATCGACAAGATCGCCGGCGCCGCCGAGGGGCGGATGAAGCGCGACCTCGAGGTGCTCCTCGACCGCTACGACCGCGACGTCCCCGGCGCCAGCGCGGTCTCGGCCGCCGACGCGCTCTACTACGAGGAGCTGGTGCGGCAGGAGAAGTACGACGTCGACAGCCAGGTGGTGCGTACGTACTTCGACTTCGCGAAGGTGCACCAGGGGCTGCTGGACGTCACCGGCAGGCTCTTCGGGCTGCGTTACGAGCCGGTCTCCGACGTCGTCACCTGGCACGAGGACGTGAGCGTCTTCGACGTCTATCAGCAGGACGGCGACGAGCCCCTCGGCCGGATCTATCTCGACCTCCACCCTCGCGAGGGCAAGTACAAGCACGCCGCGCAGTTCGACCTCGCCCCCGGTGTGAAGGGCCGGCAGCTTCCCGAGGGCGTGCTGGTCTGCAACTTCTCCCGTGGCCTGATGGAGCACGACCACGTGGTCACCCTCTTCCACGAGTTCGGCCACCTGATCCACCACGTGCTCGGCGGGCAGGGCGAGTGGGCGCGCTTCTCCGGGGTCGCGACGGAGTGGGACTTCGTCGAGGCGCCGAGCCAGATGCTCGAGGAGTGGGCCTGGGACGCCGACGTACTCCAGACCTTCGCCACCAACGCGGCCGGCGAGCCGATCCCGGCCGACCTGGTCGCGCGGATGCGGGCCGCGGACGACTTCGGCAAGGGCTACCACGCGCGGCAGCAGATGTTCTACGCCGCGATCTCCTACTGGTTCCACAAGGAGCAGCCCGACGACCTGACCAAGCGGCTCGAGGAGCTCCAGGCGGCGTACTCTCCCTACCCCTATATCGAGGGCACCCACTTCTTCGCCAACTTCGGCCACCTGGGCGGCTACTCCTCGGCCTACTACACCTACATGTGGTCGCTGGTCATCGCGAAGGACCTGTTCAGCGCCTTCGACCGGGACAACCTGTTCGACCCCGAGGTGGCCGGCCGCTACCGCGATCTGGTGCTCGCCCGCGGTGGCGAGAAGGACGCCGCCGACCTGGTCGCGGACTTCCTCGGCCGGCCCTACTCCTTCGATGCGTACGCGGCCTGGTTGGTCTCTTAGGGCTCGTTTCACCCTGTTCGATACATAGGGCGCCACATTGTAAATCCTTTGCTTATTTGCGTCCGCTGGAGCGCCAAACTTGCGTCTGGGTCGCATCTGGACGAACGTCGGGATTAAGCAGAGGTGCCTGTTGCGCGCATCACTCGGGCTGCTCGTCGATCTCAGGCACCTTCTCAAGAAACCCTATTGAGGGGAGAGACAATGGATGCCATTAAGGACATCGACTGGGTGAGTCTCGGCAGCAAGGTGCTCGCCGCGATCGTCATCCTGGTGGTCACGTGGATCATCGCGAAGATCGTCGCTTGGGCCTTCGCGAAGCTGACCTCGAAGATCCCGGTGCTCCAGAAAGCCGGAAGTGATGGCGACAGCATCGGCAAGAGCCTCGGTTCCGTGGCTGCCCTGTTGGTGTGGCTCTTCGGTCTGATCGCGCTGCTGGACCTGTTCGAGCTCAGCTCTGTGCTGACGCCGATCCAGGGCCTGCTCGACGGTGTGATGGGCTTCCTGCCCAACCTCATCGGTGCGGTCTTCGTCTTCATCGTCGGCGCGCTCGTCGCCAAGGTCGTCCGCCAGCTCGTCGAGACCGCGCTCGGCGCGGTCCCGTTCGACAAGTGGATCGGCAGCGGCAGCAAGCTCTCCGGCCAGGTCGACCAGACGGTCGGCGTGGACACCACCGCCGACCCGTACGACGCACAGGCTGCGCGCCCGGGCACCGCCGCCCAGATCGTCAAGGTCATCGGTCTCGTGCTCTACGCGATCATCATGATCGTGGTGGCCATCGCCGCTCTGCAGATTCTCGGGATCAGCTCGATCTCGCGGCCCGCCGAGCTCATGCTCGCCATGATCCTGGCCGCGATCCCGAAGATCATCGCCGCCGCGATCCTGCTCGGCATCGGAGTGGTCATCGCCCGCTTCGCCGCCGACATCCTCGGTCAGCTCATCGACGGCCTCGGCTTCGACCGGGCCCTCCACTCCATGGACGTGCTGCCGCAGGGGCAGAGCGCTACCCCGATCGTCACCAAGGTGATCCAGATCGGCATCGTGCTCTTCTTCGCCGTGATGGCGGCGCAGATGCTGGAGTTCCCGCAGATCACGGCGTTCATCGCCGAGGTGCTCGAGCTGGGTGGCAAGGTCATCTTCGGTGGCGCGATCATCGCCGCCGGTGTCGTGATCGCCTCGGTGCTCGCGAAGATCGTGCCTGGATCGGCCTCGCAGATCCTGAAGTACGCCACGATCGTGCTCTTCGTCGCGATCGGGCTGAAGTTCATGGGTCTCGCCGACTCGATCATCAACCTCGGCTTCGGTGCCGTGGTCGTCGGTGGTGCCGCTGCCGCGGCGCTCGCCTTCGGTCTCGGTGGTCGCGAGGCTGCCGCCCGGCAACTGGAGCGGCTCCAGGCCGAGAGTGCCGCGCGTTCGGCTGCTACGCCGACCGCTCCGAACCCGACGCCGCCGCAGACGCCTGGCGTCTGATCGCAACTCACGACCCTCAGGGTCTGACTCAGGGAGCCCCCGGATCTTTCGGGGGCTCCCTTCATTTGCCTTGAATCACTCTGATCACCGGCGTAAGATCACGATATATCGCGAAGGAACGCGATCCAGTCTTCCGACAGTAAGTGAGAAACCTGATGACGTACAACAACAGCAACCCTTGGGGTGAGTGGATCGACCAGATGGGCCGAGAGTTCGGCAAGGGCGGCCCGCGCCGCTCCCATGGCTGGCAGGGCGGTCCCGGTTGGGGCGGACCTGGCGGTCCCGGTTGGCAGGGTGGCCATCACGGCCGCGGTCGTGGACCGGCTGGTCCGCCGCCGTGGATCGCGGCGCTGCTCGGCTTCGAGAACCAGCCTCCGCAGCGGCCCGGTCCCCGGGTCCGTCGTGGTGACGTACGCTCCGCGATCATCTACGTGATGGCGGAGGCGGCCGAGCAGGGTCAGGTGATCAACGGCTACCAGGTGATCCAGCAGATCTCCGAGCGCAGCTCGGGTGAGTGGCGGCCGAGCCCCGGCTCCGTCTACCCGACCATCCAGCAGCTCGAGGACGAGGGTCTCGTGGAGTCCGACGACGAGCACGGCCGCCGGGCGATCCGGCTGACCGAGGCCGGCAAGACCTACGCCACCGAGCACGCCGACGAGCTCGCAGCCGTCTGGACGCCGTTCGACAAGGCCGTCGACAACGCCCGCAGCCAGGGTCGCGGCGGCCGTGGTGGCCCCGGTGGCCTGGGCGACCTGGCCGGCTTCGGAGTCCTCGGCGGCGAGCTCGCCCAGGTCCTCCCGGCCGTGTGGCAGCTCGCCACCTCCGGCACCGACGCCCAGCGCCAGGCAGCCGCCGACGTCCTCGCCGACACCCGGCGCAAGCTCTACGGCATCCTGGCGGCCGGCGACGACGAGCACACCGTGACCGCCGAGCAGGTCGACGAGATCGACGAGGTCGAGGAGTCCGAGGACGGCGAGCCCGGCCCCGACCCGAAGCCCTGATGTCCCCAACGACAGGTGCCCCACGCTCTCGAGCGTGGGGCACCTGCTGATGTGAGGGATGGGTCAGAGGGCGTCGAGGTGAATGGCCAGGTGGCGGTGGCCGACGGCCTCGTAGCCGACGATGGTGACGACCGGCGCGAGGGCGACGACGACGAGGCACCAGGCCACCGGCACGCCCGCGATCGCCATCGCGACGCTCGCGACGAGCACGGCCATGGTGAGGGCGACCAGGACGATGTGGAATGGGTCGATGACGTGCATGAACAGGTTGTAGAGAAGGTAGAGGACCAAGGCGTACACCCCGACGGGGAGGGCGACGGAGATGACCGTGCCGACCTCGCCGAGCTTGGAGTGGTGCTCGAGCAGGTAGGCGGCGACGTGCAGGCCCGCTCCGGTGGCCGCGATCGCGGCGAAGAGCAGGATGTGGCCGTAGCCCCAGAGGAACGAACGGTCGCGCCGCCGCTCGAGCATCGTGGCCCAGGGGATCGTGAAGTAGGTCCACCACTGGCCGAAGGTCAGGCCGATACCGGCGGCGAGCAGCAGGATCGCGTCGAGGCTCCACCCCAGCTCGGGCTCGTGGACGATCGCGGACATCACCGCGACGGTGCCGATCACGCCCTCGCCGAGGGTGATGATCGTCAGCAGGCCGTAGCGCTCGGCGATGTGGTCGGCGTGCCAGGGAGTGCCGCCGAAGCGGCGCTCGGCGATGAACGGCCCGACCAGCTCGATCACCAGAGGCACCATCATCGCGGCGAACGCGGTCGCCACGTCGAGCGGCAGGATGGCGATGACGCACCAGAGCACCTGCGAGCTGAGGATGGAGACGAGGTAGACCCGATGCGCCCCGCGTCTGCCCGGGTCCTGGCGCCAGGCCCGCAGCCATTGGCCGCAGAGCGCGACCCGCATCACGACGTACCCGGCGATCATGATCTCGTTGTGGAGCCGCTCGCCCTCGTGGACGCTCTCGAACATCTCCGGCAGGCCGAGGGCCATGATGATCACACCGACCATCTGCAACATCGTGAGCAGCCGGAACGCCCAGTCGTCGGTGTCGTAGGCCGAGGCCATCCAGGAGTAGTTGATCCACGCCCAGCAGATCGCGAACGAGGCGAAGCAGAACGCCACGATCCCTGCCACGATGTGGCCCTCCGCGAGCTGATGGGCGAGCTCGTTGCCGCTCATGCCGAAGGCCACGACGAAGGTGAGGTCGAAGAGCAGCTCCAAGGGAGTCGCGGCCCGATGCTCCTCGTGCGGGTCGCGTCCGGTCATCTGGCGCAGGCGGCTGGTTGCAGTCACGCTGGTGAGGATAGGTCCTGAGGCGTACGTTTCGTCGCATGAGCGAAATCCTGATCAAGGTGCGCGGGTCGCACACCGTGGAGGTGGCGGCGGAGCGAGGGGTGGTGTCCGCCGAGATCCGGTTCGACGGCCCCGCGCCGGAGCCGGTGATGGAGCAGCTGCGGCGTGCGCTGCACGGCGTGCGTACGGAGCTCGAGCGGCTCGAGCAGGAGGGCGCGATCAAGAGGCTCGTCATCCAGCGGGCGCGCATCTCGGCCGAGCGGCCCTGGCACAAGGACGGCAAGCAGTTGCCGCTGGTGCACCGCGCCGCGGTCGGTCTCTGGGCGGAGTTCGTCGACTTCAAGGCGCTGGCGACCTGGGTCGGCCGCACCGCGGGCAACGAGGGTCTCCGGGTCGACCACGTCTCGTGGCAGCTGACCAAGGAGACCCGGCTGAAGGTCGAGCGTGACGTACGCCAAGAGGCGGTGCGCCAGGCCAAGGTGCGCGCGCAGGACTACGCCGATGCGCTCGACCTCGGCCCGGTCGCGGTCCGGAGCATCAACGATGTCGGCGTCAGCCGCGAGGTGACGTACGAGTCGGCGGCGATGGACGTGCAGATGGCCTCGGCTGGAGCCCGGAAGTCGGCCTCGGGGGCACCCGACCTGGCCTTCGATCCCGACGACATCTCGGTCTACGCCGAGGTCGAGGCGGCCTTCACCGTCGCAGCGAGTTAAGGGTCATCTGGCGACGGCGTCGAGGTGGGCGTCGAGTCGCTCGGGGGAGAGCAGGTGGTTGATGACCACCGCGGCACAGCCGACCATGCCGGTGGAGTCGGCGTGGGTGGAGGGGACGAAGGTCAGGTCGCGGGTGGCCAGGGCGGTCGAGCGCGAGTAGACGGTCTCGCGTACGCCTGCGGTGTAGAGGTCGAAGGCACCGGCCATGTCGCCGCCGATGACGACGACCTCGGGGTTGAGCAGGTTGATCGCGATCGCCAGCACCTCGCCGAGCTGGCGACCGGCCTCGCGCAGCAGGCCGCGGGCGATGGCGTCGCCGGCGAGCGCGGCGGCGACCAGGTCGCGGATGTGTCCGGCAGAGACGCCGGAGTCGACCAGGCCCTGGGTCAGCGCCCAGCCGGCAGCGACCGTCTCCAGGCAGCCGGTGGCCCCGCAGCGGCAGGGGCGCTCGCCGGCGGACTCGACCCGGGTGTGGCCGATCTCGCCGACGGCACCGGCGTGGCCGCGCAGCACCCGGCCGTCGGCGATGACCGCGAGGCCGAGACCGGTCGACGCCTTCACGACGAGCGCGTCCCGCGGGTTCAGCCCGCTGCCGAAGAGCTCGGCCGTGGCCAGCGCGTCGGTGTCGTTGACGAGCACCAGCGGCCCGTCGGTGAGCCGGTCGAAGTAGGGGTCGAGCGCGACGCCGTCCCAACCCCGCATCACCGGTGAGTCGACCGAGACCAGGCGGACGGGGTCGACGACGCCGGGCAGGCTCATCCCGACACCGAGCACCGGCGGCTCGATGCCCTCCAGGAGCCGCTCGAGCCGGTCGGTCACGTCGGGCATGAGGTCGTCGGCGGCGATCCCGACCTCGTGGTCACGGGTGTCGCCGGCGAGCTCGCGGCCGTCGAGGTCGAAGACGGCGAGCTGGCTGCGTGAGCGCCCGATCGCCACCGCCAGCACCACCCCGGCGTCGGCGTTGAAGGTCAGGGAGCCCGGCGGCCGGCCACCGGTGGAGGCGAGCTCCTCCCCGGTGAGAATCAGTCCGGCGTCGACGAGAGCCGAGACCCGGGAGACCACAGCCGTACGCGACAGACCGGTCGTCTTCTGCAGATCGCTGCGGGTCAGGGCGCGTCCGGAGCGCACCAGAGCGAGGACGTCGGCGGCGGTTGTCATCTCGGGCATGGGAGCAGAGTACCCTGCTTATGTCTTCCAAGTACCAAAGATTTACTTGTATCGATCCAAAGATCGTGTCAAAGTGTGCCAAAGCACACTTCCTTTGGAGGACCCGTGACTGCCGTTTCCCCCACCGTCGCCGACGTCACCGCTCGCCTCATCGAGCGTTCCGCCGCCACGCGGGCCGACTACCTGGACCGCATCGCGGCCGCCCGCGTCGCCGGGCCCGCTCGCGGCCGGCTCGCGTGCAGCAACCTGGCCCACGGTTTCGCGGCGTCCACCGCCCCGACGAAGGCCGAGCTCAAGGTCATCAACCCCGGCGCGAAGCCCAACGTCGCGATCGTGACCTCCTACAACGACATGCTCTCCGCGCATGCGCCGTACGAGACCTACCCGCCGCTGCTCAAGGCCGCGGTCATGCGGGCCGGCGGGCTGGCGCAGGTCGCCGGCGGCGTACCCGCGATGTGCGACGGCATCACCCAGGGCCGCGACGGCATGCAGGTCTCCCTCTTCTCCCGCGACGTGATCGCGATGTCGGCCGGGATCGCCCTCTCGCACGACATGTTCGACGCCGCGCTGATGCTCGGCGTGTGCGACAAGATCGTTCCCGGCCTCCTGATCGGGGCTCTCTCGTTCGGCCACCTGCCGACCGTCTTCGTGCCGGCCGGCCCGATGTCCTCGGGGCTCCCCAACAAGGAGAAGGCCCGCGTCCGCCAGCGGTACGCAGCAGGCGAGGCGACGCGCGAGGAGCTGCTCGAGGCCGAGGCCGCCAGCTACCACTCCCGCGGCACCTGCACCTTCTACGGCACCGCCAACTCCAACCAGCTGCTCATGGAGGTGCTCGGCCTGCACTTGCCGGGCTCCTCGTTCGCCTCGCCGGACACCCTGCTGCGGGCCGCGCTCAACCGCGCCGCGGCGGCACGCGCCACCGAGCTCGCTCTCGAGGGCGGCCCGGGCGTGGGCGAGATGATCGACGAGAAGTCGATCATCAACGCCTGCGTCGCGCTGCTGGCCTCGGGCGGCTCGACCAACCACACCATGCACCTGGTCGCCATCGCCCGCGCCGCCGGGATCCAGCTGACCTGGGACGACATCTCGGACCTCTCACCGGTCGTCCCGCTGCTCAGCCGGATGTACCCCAACGGCTCCGCCGACGTGAACCACTTCCACGCCGCCGGCGGCGTCGGCTTCCTGATCCGCACCCTGCTCGAGGCCGGCCTGCTCCACGAGGACGTCACGACGATCCTGGGGCCTGGCCTGTCGGCCTACACCCAGGAGTCGCGGCTCACCCGAGACGGTGAGATCGAGTACATCGAGGGTGCCCCCGTCTCCGGCGACCTCGACGTGCTGCGCCCGGCCGACGACCCGTTCTCGCCCGACGGTGGCCTGCGGGTGCTGCGCGGCGAGCTCGGCACGGCGGTCATCAAGACCTCGGCGGTCGCGCCCGAGCACCAGGTGGTCTCCGCCCCCGCGCTCGTCTTCGACGACCAGGCCGACTTCCTCACCGCCTTCTCCGAGAAGCGCCTCGACGGCCGTGACTTCGTCGCGGTGCTGCGCTACCAGGGCCCCGCGGCCAACGGGATGCCCGAGCTGCACAAGCTCACCCCGGCGCTCGGGGTCATGCAGGATCGCGGCCAGCACGTCGCCATCGTCACCGACGGCCGGATGTCCGGCGCGTCGGGCAAGGTGCCCGCAGCCATCCACCTCACCCCCGAGGCCGCGCTCGGTGGGCCGCTCGCTCGCGTACAGGACGGTGACCTGATCACCGTCGACGCCGTCGCCGGCACCCTGAGCATCGGGGTCGACGCCGACGAGTTCGCGCACCGTCCCGCCACCGGTCGGGCACCGCTCGACGCCGAGTGGCGCGGCACCGGCCGAGAGCTCTTCGCCGCCTTCCGTGCCACCGTCGGCTCCGCCGACACCGGCGCCTCCGTCTTCCCCTTTGCTTCCCTCGAGCAGAGCGCCGCTTCGACCCAGGAGACCCCTGTCCATGTCTGACCTCACCTCCGCCGACCTGCTCGACCTCTCCCCGGTGATCCCGGTCGTCGTCGTCGACTCCGTCGACCAGGCGGTGCCCGTGGCCCGCGCCCTCGCCGAGGGCGGCGTGCCCGTGGTCGAGCTGACCCTGCGTACGCCGGTGGCCCTCGACGCGATCCGGGCCATCGCCGAGGAGGTGCCGGAGGTCCTGATCGGCGCCGGCACCGTGACCACTCCCGTGCTCGCGAAGGAGGCCGCCGCGGCCGGGGCCCAGTTCCTGGTCTCGCCGGGTGCCACCCCGACGCTGCTCGGTGCGATGCGCGACACCGGCCTCCCGTTCCTGCCCGGCACCGCCACCGTCTCCGAGGCCCTCGCGGTGCTCGAGACCGGCCACACCGCGATGAAGTTCTTCCCGGCGGAGGCGTCCGGTGGCGTGAAGTTCCTGGGTTCGCTGCCGTCGGTACTGCCGGACGTACGCTTCTGCCCCACCGGCGGCATCTCGCTGGCCACCGCTCCCAGCTATCTGGCTCTGGCCAACGTCGGCTGCGTCGGCGGTTCCTGGCTCACCCCCGGCGACGCGCTCGCCTCCGGCGACTGGGACCGCGTGACCGCGCTCGCGGCCGCCACCGCCGCCCTCCGCTGAAATCGCGTCGAGTCGGCGCGTTTGTACGGACCTAGCCGCCGAGTCGGCGCGTTCGAACGCGCCGACTCGGCGTGCTTTTCGGTCAGAACGCGCCGGGTCAGCGGTAGAGGAGGTACTGGCGGCGGGTCGCGTCGAAGGCGGCCAGCTCGTCTCGCCAGGCCGCCTCGACCTCGGCGCCGGTGGCGCCGGCGTCGATCTGCGTACGCAGCCTCGTCGATCCGGTGAGCTTGTCGATCCAGAACGGCCGGGCGGTGTCCCAAGAGTCCTGGCGCCAGGCGAACTGCGGGTAGAGGGCCTTGGCGGTGACCAGCATCTCGACGCCGGTACGGACGGGGTCGAAGCGGTCGCGGTCCTGGATCGTGACCTGCACTCCGCCGCAGACCTGGCTGGCGAACTTGTTGACCGAGGGATTGAAGTACGCCTCCCGGAACGTCACGCCCGGCAGGTTCGCCTCCTCCAGCGCCGCCGCCCAGCGGTGGTCGACGAACGGCGCCCCGATCAGCTCGAACGGCTTGGTGGTGCCGCGTCCCTCGGAGAGGTTGGTGCCCTCGAACATGCAGGTGCCGGGGTAGGCCAGCGCGGTGTCTGGGGTCGGCATGTTGGGGCTCGGCAGGACGAAGTCGAGCCCGGTGTCGGCGTACAACGTCCTTCTCCGCCATCCGGAGACCTGGACGACGTCGAGCTGCGCCAGCCGCCCGCCGGCGTGCTCCTCGAGGAACTCCCCGTCGAAGAACCGGGCCAGCTCGCCGACCGACATCCCGTGCTGCTGGACGATCTCGCGGGCGCCGACGCCCGAGGTGTACGCCGCGGTCATCATCGGTCCGCGGGCGGTTCCGCCCACGGGGTTGGGGCGGTCGAGGACCACGAAGCGCTTCTCGGTCGCGACGGCCGCCTGCATCGCCGTCCACATCGTCCAGATGTAGGTGTAGAACCGGGAGCCGACGTCCTGGATGTCGAAGACGACGGTCTCGACGTCGGCGGTCGTGAACAGCTCGGTCATCTTCGCCACGTTGGCGCCGTAGGCGTCATAGACGGTCAGTCCGGTGCGCTCGTCGACGAAGGTGCCCTCGGAGCCGCCCGCCTGAGCGGTGCCGCGGAAGCCGTGCTCCGGCCCGAAGACACCGGCGATCTGGACCGCGCCGGACTCGTGCATCTCGTCGACGATGTTGCGCAGGTTGCGGAGCACGCCGGTGGGGTTGGTGATGATGCCGACCCGATCGCCCGACAGCACCGACCAGCCGTCGCCGGCGGCTCGCTCGGCGCCGGTCCTGACCGCCTCGCCACCGCCCAGCGGTGAGACCTGCTCGGTCGAGGCTCCCGCCGAACCGGTGAGAAGCGGCGCCGCCACGGCGCCGGCCGCGGCGGCGCCGAGCAGACGGCGGCGGTCGATCCTGGGGACTTCACTGCTCATGGGGCGCTCCTGTGCCGAGGGGGGAGGATCACCTTGCAGGCTAGCCCTGAAGGCGGTGTCCGGCAGGTGATTCGACCGTTCGTCCCGGCAGATCGACCGTTCGTCGTCGTGTGGGTCGGATGGGGCTGGACAGGATCCCTGTATGTGACCAAGGTCACAGGTCGTCCAACCCCACTTCGACAGATCTCGGAGGTGACCCATGCCGTCCTCGTCCAAGGGCTCGTGGATCCTTGTCGGGGTCCTCCTGTTCGCGGCAGCAGCGCCGTCACTCGCGGTGCCGCTGTACGCGAAGGAGGATCCGACGTTCGCCGGATTCCCGTTCTACTTCTGGTTCCAGCTCGTCCTCATCCCCTGCTCGGTCCTGTTCACGACCATCGCCTACTTCGTCGCCAAGGCCGCGTTCCGGCGTGACCGTGCCGCCGCCGGGCGCCCGTGGAAGGAGGGTGGCCAGTGAGCGCGGTAGCAGTCTCCGTCTTCGCCTTCCTCTTCCTGCTGGTCACCATCCTCGGCTTCTCCGCCGCCCGCTGGCGCCGGGCGAAGTCGATGGACAACCTCGACGAGTGGGGTCTGGGCGGCCGCGGCTTCGGTACGTTCGTGGCCTGGTTCCTCATCGGAGGCGACCTCTACACGGCGTACACCTTCATCGCGGTGCCCGCCACACTGTTCGCCGGCTCGGCGGTCGGGTTCTTCGCGGTGCCGTACACGATCCTCGTCTACCCGCTGATCTTCGCGTTCCTGCCGAAGCTGTGGTCGGTCTCGCACAAGCACGGGTACGTCACCCCGGCCGACTTCGTCGTCGGCCGCTACGGGTCCAGGTCCCTGGGGCTGGCCGTCGCGATCACCGGCCTGCTGGCCACCATGCCCTACATCGCGCTGCAGCTGGTGGGCATGGAGGTCGTGCTCGAGGTGATGGGTCTGCAGAGCGACTCCTCGAACTGGTTCATCCGTGACCTGCCGCTCTTCATCGCGTTCGCGGTGCTGGCCGCCTACACGTACTCCTCCGGGTTGCGGGCGCCGGCGCTGATCGCGTTCGTGAAGGACTCGCTGATCTACATCGTGATCATCGTCGCGATCATCTACATCCCGTCGCAGCTCGGTGGCTGGGGCAACATCTTCGAGTCGGTGCAGAACAGCTTCGACACGTTCAACACCGAGAACGCCGACGCGATCGCCGCCGGCGACGCCGCCCCGAAGGCGCTGTTCCCGACCCAGGCGGCCGGCCAGTGGGCCTACGCCTCCCTGGCCCTCGGCTCGGCGCTGGCGCTGTTCATGTACCCGCACTCGATCACCGGCGTCCTCTCCACCCGCAGCCGCAACGTGATCCGCCGCAACGCCTCGCTGCTGCCGGCGTACTCGTTCCTGCTGGGGCTCCTGGCGCTGCTCGGGTTCGTGGCCCTCGCGGCCGGGGTGATGGTCGGCGACCCGCCCAACCCGCAGCTGGCGATCCCGCAGCTCTTCGAGGACCAGTTCCCGGCGTGGTTCGCGGGCGTCGCGTACGCAGCCGTCATCATCGGTGCGCTGGTGCCGGCGGCGATCATGTCGATCGCGGCCGCGAACCTGTGGACGCGCAACATCTACAAGGCCTACCTGAAGCCCGACGCGACCCCGCAGGACGAGGCCAAGCAGGCCAAGATCGTGTCCCTGGTCGTGAAGTTCGGGGCGCTGATCTTCGTGCTGGCGCTCTCGAAGTCGTACGCCATCAACCTGCAGCTCCTCGGAGGCGTCTGGATCCTGCAGACGCTGCCTGCGATCGTCGTCGGTCTCTACACCCGGTGGTTCCACCGCTGGGCGGTCCTGGCCGGCTGGGCGGTCGGGATGGCGTACGGGACGATCGTCGCGTACGGCGTCTCCTCGCCCACGCAGGAGCACTTCGGCGGACCGTTGGCGCCGTTCCCGGGCACGGAGACGCCGATCTACATCGCGCTCACCGCGTTCCTGCTCAACCTCATCGTGGTCGTCGTCCTGACCCCGATCCTGAGGGCGCTCAACGTGCCGGACGGTGAGGACGCCACCTCGGCTTCGGACTATTCGGTCGACGCCGGCGACGAGGGCGTCGTCGAGGAGCTGAGCTCGACGACGGAGGTGCGCTGAGCCCTACTGAGCCGGACACAAAGTCCCGCAAACATGTCTCAATGACGTGTTTGCGGGACTTTTTCCCCTTTTCTCGGAGAACCGCAACATCAGAGCATGGATGTACGTAACAAGTACTGAAGGCTCTGATTCGGACCTAACTCGGGAGCGTCCATGGTGAGCAATGAGGCTGTGACGGCCTCGACGAGCAGTCGAGGCCACGGTGTACGCCGCGCCGCGATGACTCGTGGCGCCGGACGCGCCGTGACGGCCGAGCATCGAACCGAGCAACGGATCCATGTGGGCGATTGGACGCCGGGGGGCGTCGCCCTGCATGGATCTACCACCGGGCGTGAAGCTGGCCAGTCGTCTCAGACTGCCGATCCGTCCGGTCCGATGGGTGGGGCTATGAGCGTGACCAGGACCTCGCTCGCCCTGCTCGGCGGGACCCCGTCCGCGTCAGCCGCGATCCCCGTGCGCTCG
Source organism: Nocardioides sp. NPDC000445 (assembly GCF_040300245.1). Taxonomy (NCBI): domain Bacteria; kingdom Bacillati; phylum Actinomycetota; class Actinomycetes; order Propionibacteriales; family Nocardioidaceae; genus Nocardioides; species Nocardioides sp. NPDC000445. The sequence goes on from NZ_JBEPDH010000015.1 coordinate 154,605, forward strand.
GGCGCCGGGTGCAGGCGCTGACGGGGTCCCGCATTCCCTCAACACCCGAACACGTCAGGAGAACGCGATGAACTCGAAGGTCCTCCGGGGGCTTCGGCGATCGGTGGCGGTGACCCTTGTGGCAGGTGGCCTGCTGGTCGCCGGTGCCGCGGTCACCTACGCCGACTCGCAGTCAGTTGAGCAGTCAGACAGCCGGGCGGCCTCGGCGGCCCAGCAACCGATCAAGGCTCCGGATCGCGGACCCGCGGGTCCGGTGACTGTCTCGGGAGCGGCAGCCGGAAGCGACGCGGCGGTGACCGTGACGACCGATGGGACGACGGTCGTGGTCAGCGGTCGCGCGCACCTCGAGTCTCCCGTCACGTCTCCCGTCGACAACTCCGCCGGTGGTGGGGTCGTCCACCATGACGATGACACCGGCTCGCCGCTGGGCGACGGTCGCGGTGTCGATCTCGGCACGGACCAGGTCGGCTTCGCCGGAGGAGCGACCGGTGACTCCTCGTCCGTGGACGTCGTCGGCACCGGTCGGGTCGGGGCGGAGAAGCACTACTACGTCCAGGACGCGCCCTGAGCGATCCGCGGATGACATGCGTCGGGGCCACCGGGAGATCTCCCGGTGGCCCCGACGCATTCGTGGGTCAGATCGACCTCAGGATCAGGCCGCGTCGTCCGCGGTCTTGATCGCGGAGATGTCGAACTCGAGCTTGATCTTCTCGGAGACGAGGACGCCGCCGGTCTCGAGGGCCGCGTTGAAGGAGAGGCCCCAGTCGGTGCGGTTGATCGCGACGGCACCCTCGAAGCCGACGCGGGTGTTGCCGAACGGGTCCTTGGCGGAGCCGGTCTGCTCGAACGGAACGGTGACCGACTTGGTGACGCCCTTGATGGTCAGGTCGCCGGTGATGTTCCAGGTCTCGCCGTCGAACTCGACCTCGGTCGACTCGAAGGTGATGTTGGGGTGGGCCTCGTTCTCGAAGAAGTCGCCCGAGAGCAGGTGGCCGTCGCGGTCGGCGTTGCCGGTGTCGACGGAGGCAGCCTTGATCGTCAGCGAGACCTTGGACTTGGCCGGCTCGGCGGTGTCGATCGTCGCGGTGCCCTCGAACTCCTTGAACGAGCCACGGACGGTGGTCACCATCGCGTGACGAGCCGAGAAGCCAAGGCGGGTGTGGGCGACGTCGAGGGTGTAGTCACCCGCGATGTCCTCGATGGCGGCGGTCGGGGTGTCGAACTCGGTCTCGGCGGGTGCCGTGTCCTTCTTGCTGAAAATGCCCATAGCGAATGTGCTCCTGGAAGAATTGGTTGAAACTGCAAGCATCATAACGGGGGAATCTCTCCCAATGTTCCCGCTCGCGTGGCCTTTCCTGACGACGGGGGAAAATTGGTTGCAGTGACAACGCTATCCCTAAACGCACGAGGCCCGCTTCCCTGTCGGGAGCGGGCCTCGAGAGCGTTGAGCGGTTGTCAGGCAGCGTGACGAGCGGTCGCGGGCGCACTGACTTCGACCCAGCGGGCCTCCATGTGCTTACGGCCGCGGCGGTCGACGACGGGGAGCCAGCGGAGCTCGAGCTTGCCAGTCACTTTATTTCCGTTCATCAGACACCTCCTGTTCACCTTGTGTTCACCTAAGGTACCGCACCCCCACTCCGATGTCCAAGCAGTCGCCCAGATGGCGTGCGGCGCTCCACTTCGAGACACCGAAAGGTGCGATGCGGTGTGTGCCGCCCCACTTGGGCCGAAAGGGCAAGTTCTGCCCGAAATCGGGCAGAAATTTGAACCTTGTCCCGTGGGTGGCTCACAGTTGGTGGAGTGAAGGCCGAGCAAGCGCTGATCGACCACCTGGTCGCCACCACCGGGCTCCGGCCCGCAGAGGCGGCGCGCGTGATCGAGGACGTGGTGGCGTACTTCGACGAACCGGTCGAGGCCTACGTACGCCGCCGGCATGCACAGCTGAAGACCTACGGCGCGAAGAACGACGCGATCTTCGCGCAGCTCTCCGAGGAGCTTCGGGCGCGGGTCGTTGCCGCGCCGCAGCTGACCGAACGGCAGCTGCGACGGCTCATCTACGGATAGAACGACGAATGGATTGGACGGGACACATGTGCGGAATCGTCGGCTACATCGGACCCCAGCAGGCCGCCGGCCTGCTCACCGAGGGGCTGGCCCGGCTGGAGCACCGCGGCTATGACTCGGCGGGCGTCGCGGTGCTGGGCAGCAGGCTGCAGGTGGTGAAGAAGGCCGGCCGCGTACGCGATCTGGTCGACGCCCTGCCGAAGCGGTTCTCCGGCAAGGTCGGCATCGGCCACACCCGGTGGGCCACCCATGGCCCGGCCAACGACACCAACGCCCACCCGCACGTCTCCGCCGATGGTCGGGTGGCGGTCGTCCACAACGGGATCGTCGACAACGCCGCCTCGCTGCGGGAGCGGCTCACCGAGGCGGGCGTCGAACTGGTCAGCGACACCGACACCGAGGTCTTCGCCCACCTCGTCGGAGCGTCGACCGCTGACACTCTGGAGGCCAAGGTCGTCGACGCGCTCTCCCAGGTCGAGGGCACCTGGGGCCTGGCCGTCGTGCACGCCGACTTCCCGGACCGCATGGTCGTCGCCCGCAACGGCTCGCCGCTGATCGTCGGCGTCGGTGACGGAGAGATGTACGTCGCCTCGGACCTGGCCGCGGTCGTACGCCACACCACCACTGTCGCCCACCTCGACGACGGCGAGCTCGCGACCATCACCGCGACCGGGTTCACCACCTTCCGCCAGGACCTGACCACGACCACCACCACGGCTCGCGAGGTCGATGTGGATCCGTCGGCGTACGAGTACGGCGAGCTCGCCGACGAGCCGCGGATGTTCACCGAGATCCTGGAGCAGCCGTCCTCGGTCGAGCGGGCGCTCCGTGGCCGGCTCGACGAGCGGTTCGGCACGGCGCATCTCGGTGGGCTCAACCTCGATCCGCGCGAGCTGCGCGCGATCCGCCGGGTGAAGATCCTCGGCTGCGGCTCGGCCTACTACGTCGGCCAGATGGGCGCCGGGCTGATCGAGGAGCTCGCCCGCGTCCCCGCCGACGCAGAGGCGGCCTCTGAGTTCCGCTACCGGAACCCGATCATCGAGCCCGACACCCTCTACGTCGCCGTGTCCCAGTCCGGCGAGACGATCGACACGCTGCTCGCCGTGCAGGAGATCAAGCGCAAGGGCGGGCGCGTGCTCGGTGTCGTCAACGTCGTCGGCTCGGCGATCGCGCGCGCAGTCGACGGCGGCATCTACCTGCACGCCGGCCCGGAGATCGCGGTCGCCTCGACCAAGGCGCTCACCAACATGTTCGTCGCGTTCTCGCTGCTGGCGCTCCAGCTGGGCCGCGTACGTGACCTCTCGATCGCCGACGGGAAGCGGCTCATCGCCGGCCTGCAGGCGCTGCCGACCCAGATCGAGGAGATCCTCAAGAGCGAGTCCCACCTCGAGGAGGTGGCGGCCCGGCTGGCCGAGGCCGAGTCGATGTTCTTCGTCGGTCGCGTACGCGGCTATCCGGTCGCCCGCGAGGGCGCCCAGAAGCTGAAGGAGATCTCCTACCGGCATGCCGAGGCCTATCAGACCTCCGAGCTCAAGCACGGTCCGCTCGCGCTGATCTCGGAGTCAGTTCCGACCGTGGCGATCGTGCCGCAGGACGAGCTGACCGACCGCAACGTCGCGGCCCTGCACGAGATCAGCGCCCGCCGCGGGCCGCTGGTCGTCGTCACCCACCCCGACGTCGACCTCGGCGAGCTCGACGCGCTGCGCGTGGACGTACCGAAGAACGAGGTCGAGCTCGATCCCATCCTGCTGACGATCCCGCTCCAGCTGATCGCCTTCCACGCCGCCAAGGCCCTCGGCCATGACGTCGACAAGCCCCGGAACCTCGCTAAATCGGTCACGGTCGAGTAGCGGTGTCCGCTTCAATGGGCACCATGCGCCTCGCAGGGATCAACATCCATCCGGTGAAGTCGACGGCGATCCGCCCGGTCGAGGAGGCGTACGTCGGCAGGGCCGGGATCGTGGGCGACCGCGAGTGGCTGGTCGTCGACGGCAGCGGCAAGCTGGTGACGGCTCGTGAGGTGAGGGAGCTGTTCACGGTCGTGGCGGACACGCCGTCGACCGGCGGGCCGGCGGGCGTGGACCTGCTGCTCAACGCTCCCGAGATGGACTCGCTGGAGGTGGCGGTGCCCGAACGGGAGGCGCCGGCCGTCGGCGTACGTTTCTTTTCGAAGTCGCTCACCGCGCAGGCCGTCGGGGAGCCTGCCGACGCGTGGCTGAGGAAGGCGCTCGGCCGCGACGACCTGAGGCTGATGTGGTGTGCCGACCCGACGAAACGAGCGATGAACCCGGATAAGTATCGGCCAGGTGAGTTCGCCGCGTTCCACGACTCCTCGCCGGTGTCGCTGCTCACCGACGCCTCGGCCGACCAGGTCGACGCGTGGGCCGAGGGCGACGTCCCCGCGCAGCGCTTCCGTGCCAACCTGCTGATCGAGGGCGCCCCGGAGGCGTTCGCCGAGGACGGCTGGCGGGAGGTCGCGATCGGTGGCGCTCGGTTCCGGGTCGCGGCCCCGATCGACCGGTGCGTGATGACGACCATCGACGCCGACACGCTGGAGTCGGGCAAGGACCCGCTCCGGGCTCTCGCCAAGCACCGCCGCTGGGACGGCAAGGTCTGGGCGGCGGTGCATCTCGCCGTCGCCCATCCCGGCGAGATCGCGGTCGGCGACGAGGTCATCGTCTCCTGAGTGACGGGGGCCACCGCGCCGAGGAATGCCGAGATCGTGCTATAAGGGCCTACCGTTGGATGGTGAGCACCGACCCTGAATCTGCCGTATCCACCACTACCGCGCCCGAGGAGCCGAGTGCGCCCAGCGGTGGGTCCAGCGTGGAGGCTGAGCAGGGTCCGACGTTCGACTCACTCGGCCTCTCCGCCGGCGTCCTCGAGGCCGTGAAGGCGCTCGGTTACGAGACGCCTTCGGCGATCCAGGCGGCGACCATCCCGTCGCTGCTCGAGGGCCGCGACGTCGTCGGTCTCGCGCAGACCGGCACCGGTAAGACCGCCGCGTTCGCGCTGCCGGTGCTCTCGAACCTCGACGTCTACCAGAACGCGCCCCAGGCGCTGGTGCTCGCGCCGACGCGCGAGCTGGCCCTCCAGGTGTGCGAGGCGTTCGAGCGTTACGCGTCCAACCTCGACGGCGTACGCATCCTGCCGGTCTACGGCGGCCAGGGCTACGGCCCGCAGCTGACCGCGCTGCGTCGTGGCGTCCACGTCGTCGTCGGCACCCCGGGCCGGATCATGGACCACCTGGAGAAGGGCACGCTCGACCTCTCCCAGCTGCGCTTCCTGGTGCTCGACGAGGCCGACGAGATGCTCAACATGGGCTTCGCGGAGGACGTCGAGACCATCCTCGCCGACACCCCCGAGGACAAGCAGGTCGCGCTCTTCTCGGCGACGATGCCCGCGCAGATCCGCCGGCTGTCGAAGAAGTACCTTCGCGACGCGAAGGAGATCTCGGTCAAGGCGAAGACCCAGACCGCCACCAACATCACCCAGCGCTACCTGATGGTGTCCTACCCCCAGAAGGTCGACGCGCTCACCCGCATCCTCGAGGTCGAGAACTTCGAGGGCATGATCGTCTTCACCCGCACCAAGTCCGAGACCGAGTCGCTGGCCGAGAAGCTGCGCGCGCGTGGCTTCGCCGCGACCGCGATCAACGGCGACATCGCCCAGGCCCAGCGCGAGAAGACCGTCAACCAGCTCAAGGACGGCTCCCTGGACATCCTGGTCGCGACCGACGTCGCGGCTCGCGGTCTCGATGTCGAGCGGATCTCGCACGTCGTCAACTACGACCTGCCGACCGATGTCGAGGCGTACGTCCACCGCATCGGCCGCACCGGCCGCGCCGGCCGCACCGGCGACGCGATCTCGTTCGTCACCCCGCGTGAGCGGTGGCTGCTGCGCGCGATCGAGAAGCACACCAAGGCTTCGCCTGCCCAGATGCAGCTGCCCTCGGTCGACGAGGTCAACGCGACCCGCCTCTCCCGCTTCGACGACGGCATCACCGCCGCGCTGCAGGAGGGCGAGCGCATCGAGTTCTTCCGCGACGTGGTGCGTCACTACGTCGAGGAGCACGACGTTCCCGAGGTCGACGTCGCGGCCGCTCTGGCCGCGGTGCTCCACGGCGAGGAGCCGCTGCTCCTCGACCCCGAGCCCGAGAAGCCCGCCTACGAGGACCGGCGCGGACGTCGCGACCGCGACGACCGCGGCAGCGACCGTGGCCCCCGCCGCGAGACCGGTACGTCGCGCCACACCGGGCAGCCGCTGGCCACCTACAAGATCCAGGTCGGCAAGCGCCACCGCGTCGAGCCGCGCCAGATCGTCGGCGCCATCGCCAACGAGGGTGGCCTGCGCCGCGCTGACTTCGGCAACATCTCCATCCGCAACGACTTCTCGCTCGTCGAGCTCCCCGCGGACCTGGCTCCCGAGACCTGGAAGGCCCTCGAGTCGACCCGCATCTCCGGCAAGCTCATCGAGCTCTCCGAGGACTCCGGCGGCGGCCCCGTGCGCCGTTCCGGTGGTCGCTTCGACAAGGGCGGCCGACCGGGCAGCTCCGACTTCGGCGACCGCCCCCGCAAGCCGCGCCAGAAGCGCAAGTTCGACTGACCTGAGCTGACCCGAACCCGCCGAGACGTCACTCGCGCCGGTCGAGACGTCACCATCGTGACGCCTCGACCGGCGTACGTGACTTCTCGGCCGACGTAGCCGACGTCTCGGCGAGGATCAGCAGGCGGCGAGGGTGCGCTGGGCCGAGAGGGCGACCAGGGCGAACGGTGCGGCCATCAGGGCCAGGGCGCTGAGGGCCAAGAACACGGTGAGGCCGCCGGTCAGGATCAGCATGGTGAAGCCGATGATCGGCACGATCATGGCCGTGGCCAGGGACCAGGCGGCGGTCAGTCGGGCCGTACGGCGCCCGACCCGGAGCCAACGCTGACCGATCGCGGTCACCGCCAGGGCGACCAGGGCGCCGAGGGCACCTGCTGTGCCGACGTACCCGATGACGATGTCGAGGACGTGGAAGAGGCCGCTGTCCGGAGCGGCTGAGTGGGCGCTCGCGCCGAGCTCGATCCCGCCGTCCCACAGGAAGGCCTGGGGGAGCATGACGAGGACGAGCAGGATGGCCGTACGTCGGGCGGCGCCGATCGCGACGGTGTCGCGGAAGCCGGGGGCGACGTCGTCGACCGAGCCGAAGTCGCGCAGGGCGAGCGCCTCGGCCTCGGTGGGTGTGTAGCCCGCGGCGGTGTAGGCATCGGTCGCGTCCTCGAGGTGGTCGCCGGCCTCGCGCAGGAGGTCGCGCCGGGTCCAGCTCGGTCCGGGGATCGCGGCGCGCAGGTCCGCAAGGTAGACGTCGACGGCGCTCATGCGGTCAATCCTCCGTCCTCGGCGCTGTCTCGCACATCAGGGAACTCCCTGAATGACTCGCCAGAAGTGCCGTCTCGGCCGACGGAAGTGCCGTCTCGGCTGGGGTCAGGCTTCGCCGAGTACGCCGGAGACGACTTTGGCGAAGGTACGCCACTCCTGACGGTGGGCGGCGAGGGCGCTGCGGCCGGCGGAGGAGAGCTCGTAGGTGCGACGTTTGCGGCCGCCGACCTCGGACCAGGAGCTGTCGAGGTAGCCGGCCTTCTCCAGCCGGCGCAGAGCGGGGTAGATGGTGCCGGTGGGGAGGTCGAGCTCGCCGCCGCTGCGGGCGCTCAGGGCCTCGATGATCGCGTAGCCGTGGAGGGGCTGTGTCTCGACGACGGCCAGGATCAGCGAGTCGAGGTGGCCACGGAGGGCGTCGGCTTTCATGTAGACAGCCTACACAGTCCGTCGTACATTGTCTTCATACATGTTGCCAGGCTACCTATAGCCAGGCGAGACACGACAGGAGACATGATGACCACACAGACGATCACGAGACCCAGTCCGCTGCGGCGGCTCGCGTCTTTCTCCCAACGCCATCACTGGACCGCGCTGCTGCTGTGGGTGGTCGTCCTGGTGGGTGTGACGGCGGCGGCGCAGAGCATTGGCGACGACTACCGCAACTCCTTCGACATCCCTGGCACCCAGTCGCAGGAGATGGCCGACCTCCAGGCCGAGCACGGCGGGTCGACCGGTGACCAGGTGCGTGCGGTCATCCACGACGAGCGCGGCTGGAACACCGACCAGCAGGCCGTGGACCAGCTGCTTGCCGACCTCGCCGAGGTCCCGCACGTCGAGACCGTCGAAGCGGCGGACCCGCAGCGCGGGTCGGTGAGCGAGGACGGTACGACCGCGCTGGTCACCGTGGTGATGGACGCCGAGGCCGGCGAGCTCCCGGTGAGCGCCTATGAGCCGTTCCTCGAGCTGGCGGACGAGACGTCGACCGACGACCTCCAGGTCGAGATGGCCGGCGACTCGATGCGCGAGGTGAACGAGGGCGAGGGCGGCAGCTCCGAGGGGATGGGCATGCTCGCCGCGCTGGTGATCATGCTGTTCATGTTCGGCTCGTTCCTGGCGGCGAGCCTGCCGCTGATCACCGCGATCTTCGCGGTCGGTACGACCTTCGGCGTGGTCACGCTGCTCTCGCACCTGACCACGATCCCGGACTACACCGCGCCGATGCTGATGATCGTCGGGCTCGGCGTGGGCATCGACTACGCGCTGCTGGTCTTCTCGCGCTACCGCAGCGAGCTGCTCGGCGGCGCCACCCGCGAGCACGCCACGGCGACCGCGATCGACACGGCCGGCCGCTCGGTCCTCTTCGCCGGCGTCAGCGTGATCCTCGCGCTCTGCGGCCTCTATGTGCTGCAGCTGACCTCGATCCAGGGGGTCGTGCTCGGCGTCGCCCTCACCGTCCTGATGACCATGATCGCCGCGGTCACCCTGCTGCCGTCGCTGCTGACGCTGTTCGGCAAGCGCCTGGAGAAGTCCGTACGCAAGCACGCCGCCCGGTCGCGGCGTGAGCCCGGCCAGCGCTGGCGCGCCTGGGCCTCCGGCGTCCAGCGGCACCCGTGGGCCGCGCTGATCGTCTCCCTGGTCGCTCTCGGCGCGCTGGCCACCCCGGTCCTCAGCCTCCAGCTCGGCTTCGCCGACGCCGGCAACGACGACCCCTCTTCGACCACGCAGAAGGCGTACGACCTGGTCAGCGACAAGTTCGGCCCCGGTGCCAACGGCCCGCTCGTCATCATGACCGAAGGCTCCCAGGAGCAGGCGGTCGCTGCGTACGAGGAAGTCACGGGGTACGAAGGCGTGGCCTCCGTGACCCCGCCGCAGCCGTCCGCCGACGGTGCGGTGTACACCTCCATCGCCTTCCCGGAGACGGGCCCGCAGGACGCCGAGACCACCGAGCTGGTCAAGGATCTCCGGGAGGATCTCGGCGACGACGTCCTCGTCGGCGGATCGACCGCGGCGCTGATCGACTACTCCGACGCGGTCGGAGAGAAGCTGCCGCTCTTCATCGGGCTCGTCGTCGGGCTCTCCGCGCTGCTGCTGATGTGCGTCTTCCGGTCCGTGGCGGTCGCGATCAAGGCGGCCATCCTCAACGTCCTCTCGATCGGCGCCTCGATGGGCGCGATGACGTACGTCTTCCAGGAGGGGCTGCTGGGGGTCGAGCCAGGTCCGATCGAGGCGTTCCTGCCGGTGATGACCTTCGCGATCGTCTTCGGGCTCTCGATGGACTACGAGGTCTTCCTGATCTCGCGGATGCGCGAGGAGTGGCTGCGCAGCGGCGATGCTCAGGAGGCGGTCCGCGAGGGGCTGGCGCACACCGGCGGCGTCATCACCGCGGCGGCCGCGATCATGGTCGTGGTCTTCGGGGCCTTCTGGTTCAGCCCGGACCGGATGCTGCAGGAGATGGGCTTCGTGATGGCGGTGGCGGTGCTGCTCGACGCGGTCGTGGTGCGATGCCTCATCGTGCCGGCGGTGATGCGGCTGCTCGGCGCCCGCGCCTGGTGGCTGCCGAAGTGGCTCGATCGGCTCCTGCCGCGTCTGCAGAACGTCTGATGAACCTGGGTAAGCGGGTTCCGGACAGTTACTTGGACGTGCAACAAATTTCCTGCGGGCGGCCGTAAGGGCGCGTACAACCGAAGGGAAGGACCGCAACCCCAAGCGGTCCCTGGCTTTCGGGAGTTGCCATGAACGGTTCGACCTTCCGCCTGTCCAAAGTCCGCCTCGCGGTCTCCCTCACCTCCATCGCCCTTCTCGGCGCCGGCCTCGCCGTCGCCCCAGGCTCCCCGGCCAATGCGGCCGGGGAGCCTTACGTCGCGCTCGGTGACTCCTACTCATCCGGAGTCGGCACCCGCAGCTACATCAACGACGGCAGCAACTGCATGCGGTCGACCCTGGCGTACCCGAGCCTGGTCGCCGCGGCGAAGGGCTACAGCCTCAACTTCCGCGCGTGCTCGGGTGCGGTCGTCGCCGACGTCACGAGCAGCCAGCTCAGCGCGCTGTCCAGCTCCACCCGGTACGTGACCATCTCCGTCGGTGGCAACGACGCCGGCTTCGCCGACGTGATCACCGAGTGCGCTCTCCCCGCCTGGGCGAGCGACTGCGCGGGAGCGGTCGCGGGCGCGCAGAACTACATCCGCAACACGCTCCCGGCCAGCCTCGGGACGCTCTACTCGAGGATCCGGTCGGCAGCGCCCAGCGCGAAGGTGGTGGTCGTGGGCTATCCGAAGCTGTTCATGGGCGAGGACTGCAACGCGCTCACCTGGTTCAGCCCGCAGGACGAGGCGATCCTCAACGACACCGCGGTGCTTCTCAACAACACCACGGCCTCGCGGGCGAGTGCCGCCGGGTTCAGCTACGTCAACCCGATCAGCCGGTTCACCGGACACGCGGTCTGCGACGACGTCGAGTGGATCAACGGGCTCTCCAACCCGATCGAGGAGTCCTACCACGCCAACGCCGCCGGCCATCGTGACGGCTACACCCCCCTGGTGAGCTCGCCGCTCACCGGCGCCGCGGTCACCGCGAGCCCCGCCGTGGTCGCCGCGGCCGAGGCGACCGGTCCCGCGCAGGCCGCCAAGCAGAGGAAGTACGCCGCTCTGGACCGCCACATCGAGCCGAAGGTGTTCCAGCCGCCGACCCGTGAGCGTCTGGAGAAGCTCGCCGACCAGCGCGGCGTCGACCTGGACGCCTGGCTTGCGACGCACTGATCCAGGTGGTGGTGAAGCCGGGCGTGTCCACCAGGCGCGCTCGGCTTCACAACCTCCGCGTTGGACGGGTGTAACCCAATCTTGGGGGCAGGGCTGATAGAACCGTTCCATGCGAGTCTCCCGGGGCATAGCGGCCCTTGCTGTTGCCTTACCGCTGCTTGCCGCATGTGGTGGGGCCAAGGAACCGGGTCCGAGCATGTCGACCCTGACCACGGCGCTGGAGACCGGCACCTTCACGAAGGTCGACTTCGTGGCGAAGACCGATCCCGCCGCCGTCGCGACCGACTACAGCAATCTGACCGGCAACCTGTTCGGGAAGCTGGGCGCGCCCGACGTGTCCGCGACCAAGCCGGTCTTCTCCGGGCACGGCACCGACAGCGCGAAGTCGACGCTCACCTGGGCGTGGGGACTGCCGGGCGGCCGATGGACCTACGAGTCTGAGGTCGAGCTCCGCAAGACCGACGAGAAGTGGGAGTTCGTCTGGGAGCCGACGGTCGTCGCCCCGACGCTCGCCGAAGGACGCAGCCTCCACGTCGAGACCGTCCAGCAGCAGCGCGGCGAGATCCTGAGTACGTCCGGAGCGACCCTGGTCGCGGATCGACCGGTTGTCACGGTTGGCATCGACAAGACCCTGATCGACCCGGTGGCGGCTCCCGCGGCCGCCCGCGACATCGCCGCGATCGTCGGCATCAACCCGAAGCGCTACGCCAAGCGCGTCAAGGCGGCCGGTGACAAGGCGTTCGTCGAGGCGCTCTCGATCCGCAAGCCGATGATGACGAAGGCCAAAGCCGCGAAGATCGCCAAGATCAAGGGCGCGGCGATGCTCAACCGAACCCTCCCGCTCGGCCCGACCAAGGAGTTCGCCTCGCCGGTCGTCGGCATCGTCGGTGAGGTCACGGCGGAGATGATGAAGAAGAAGCCCGGGACCTACCTCCCGGGTGATCTCGCCGGTCTCTCCGGCCTGCAGGCGCGCTACGACGAGCAGCTGCGCGGGAAGCCCGGGCTCCAGGTCGCGGTGCTCGGAGACGAGGGCGAGGTGCTCAAGCGGCTCTACAGCACCGACCCGATCGACGGGAAGTCGCTCACCGTCACCCTCGACGAGCGGCTGCAGAAGGGCGCCGAGAAGATCCTGAAGCGCGTCGAGCCCGAGAGCGCCCTGGTAGCGATCCGGCCCAGCGACGGTGCCGTGCTGGTCGCCGCCAACGGCGCGGACAACAAGATGAACCTGGCCACCTACGGCCAGGCGGCTCCGGGCTCGACCTTCAAGGCCGCGACCACGCTGGCCCTGCTGCGCAAGGGTCTCAACGCCACGAGCCAGGTCGAGTGCCCGGCGAAGACCACCGTCGACGGCAAGACCTTCAAGAACGACTCCTGGTACCCGAAGTCGGCCCTCGGCGAGATCACCCTCGCCCACGCTGTCGCCGAGTCCTGCAACACCGCCATGGTCGGCGTCGCCGGCGAGGTCGGCCACGCCGAGATCGCCTCCGCCGCAGCCTCGCTGGGCTTCGGCATCGACCGTGACGCCGGCTTCACCTCCTACTTCGGCCAGATCCCCGAGCCGGCGGGCGAGACCGAGCACGCCGCCGACCTGATCGGACAGGGCAAGGTGCTCGCCTCGCCGCTCGTGATGGCCACTGTCATCGGCTCGATCCAGGCCGGTCACACCGTGGTCCCGACCCTCGTCGAGGGCCAGGTCGCCAAGCCGTCGGGTGTCGAGCCGCTCGCCGCCGACGAGGCCGAGCAGCTGCGTACGATCTTCCGGGGTGTGGTCACCGACGGCACCGGCAGCGGGCTGCGCGACGTACCGGGCAAGCCGGTGATCGCGAAGACGGGAACGGCGGAGTTCGACCGCAACGGCAAGCGCCTCACCCACACCTGGATGATCGCGGCGCAGGGCGACCTGGCCGTGGCCGTCTACGTCGACGAGGGCGAGAACGGTGCTGCCACCTCCGGGCCGCTCCTCGAGGCGTTCCTGCGGATGGCCAACGAGCGCTGAGGACCGCCAAATAGGATGTGGCCCGGCCGTGAGGCCGGGCCACATTCGATTTCCCTCGATGTTTCTCTACCGACGGGGGGAACAGTAGAGAAGCTCGAGGGGCGAGCCTGGCGGCCTTTCGGCCGCGAGGCCCGGTCGAGGTTTGGAGTGCTCCCTCCCTACGTCGACGTGGATACATAACCAGACTTGTTCCTGGCTGTCACGTCTATGTCGGTTTTCTACCGGATATGTGACCGGGTGTTAGCAATGTGTGGATCGGTCACTGCCCGGCCGGGATCTCCACGGTGCCGTTCGCCGGGGTCGAGTCGGCGGCCTTGCGGAGCATCGCGCCGAGGTCGACGCCGGTCGTGGTCTTGAGCATGTTGAGGGTCTGGATGACGTTGTCGTTGACCTGCTTCGGAATGGCACCGGCCCCCTCGGTGGAGAGCACCGTGAGGTTGTCGATGGCGCTGATCGGTGCGGCGACCTCCCTGGCGACCTGGGGCAGTACCTCGATGAGCATCTGCAGCACGGCGGCGTCGTTGTAGGACGCGAACGCCGCGGCGCGCTTCTCCATCGCCTCGGCCTCGGCGTGACCGACGGCCAGGGTGGCGGCAGCGCTTGCCTCACCCTCGGCCCGGGTGGCCTCGGCGCCGGCCAGACGCAGCGACTTCTGCGCGTCACCGCGCCGGGCGCCCTCGATGGCCTCGGCCTCGGCCAGAGCGGCACGGCGGGCCTTCTCGGCCTCGCCGGAGAGTCGGGCCTGCTCGGCGTCGGCCTCGGCCGCGGCGATGGTGGCTGCCTTGCGGGCCTCCGCGGCGGCGATCTCCGAGCTGCGGCGACCCTCCGCCTCCTGCTCGACGCGGTAGCGCTCGGCGTCGGCGGGCTTGCGCACCTGCGTCTCCAGCTGGCGCTCGGTCAGCGCCGCCTGGCGTACGGCGACCTTCTCCTGCTCGGTGAGGATGGCCTGGTCGCGGTCGGCCTGGGCGAGCGGGCCGGAGGCGGCGGCGTTGGCGGCGGCCGCGTCGGTCTCCGCCTTGATCTCGGCCTGCTTGAGCGCGAGCGCGCGCTGGGCGATCGCGATCTCCTCCTCGGCCTTGATCCGGGCCTGCTCGGCGGCGCGACGGGCCTCGGCCTCGGCGATCGAGGCGGCCTGGGTGATGCGGGCAGCCTCGGGGCGACCCAGGTTCGTCAGGTAGGAGCCGTCGTCGGTGACGTCCTGGATCTGGAAGGTGTCGAGGATCAGGCCCTGGCCGGTGAGCGACGACTCGGACTCGTCGGCGACCCGCTGCGCGAACGCGGCCCGGTCACGGATGATCTGCTCGACGGTCAGACCGCCGACGATCGAACGCAGCGCGCCCGCGAGCACCTCCTGCGTGAAGGGCTCGATCTCCTCCTGCTGGGAGAGGAAGCGCTGCGCGGACAGCCGGATCTGGTCGGCGTTGCCGCCCACCTTCACGATCGCGACGCCCTCGAGGTTGAGCTTGATGCCCTGCCCGGAGACCGCACCGCGGATCTGGACCGAGATCCGGCGCGAGGAGAGGTCCATCGTGGCCAGCTTCTGGACGAACGGCACCACGAAGACGCCGCCGCCGAGCACGACCTTCTGGCCCGACAGGTCGGTGGTGAGCTGACCGGTCTCGGGGTTGAGCACCGCCTTGCCCTTGCGGCCGGTGACGATGAAGGCCTGGTTGGGACCGGCGACCTTGTAGCGGCTGGTGACCAGCAGCAGAAGCAGGATGAGAAGTACGACAAGGCCGGCGATCGGCACCAGCAGTTCCATGAGGATTCCTTCAGTCAGGAGGTGATCTCGCGCCACGTCGGCGCGACGGTGACTGCCGTCGGTGAGAGGACTCCGGTCACGTGCACGGCGGTGCCGGGCGTGATCGCCTCATCGGAGTCGGGCGCCTTGGCGTTGTAGGTCACCGTGTGGCCCCCGAGGGCGACCCGCACCACGCCGAACCCGTCCGCCGGGATCGTGGTGATCACGGCAGCGTCCAGGCCGACGGCGGCCTCCCCCGAGGGTGCCGCGTCGGTCTGGTCCTCCTTCAGCAGGCGAGTCAGCCACAACGTGAACCAGGCGAAGAGCGCTCCGACGACGGAGCCGATCAGGATGGACGGCAGCAGGCCGAGGTCCAGCGGCCCGTGGGCGATGGCACCGCCGAACCCGAACGCCGACACGAACCCGGCCAGCGCGGCGGTGGAGTAGGAGTCACTCGCCAGCCAGTCCAGCAGGCCGCCGAGGAAGCCGTCGAGGAGGTCACCGATCACCAGCGACACCAGGAGGAGGCCCAGCCCGACGGCTCCGATGATCAGGAACGTCGTCACACCAGATCCTTCGGCAGAGTCTCCACACTGAACAGCAGTCTTAGGCGGACCCTATCCGTGTCTGATGCTGCCTGTCCGCGCTTTAATCGGCCTGTTGATCTGCCTGGTCGAAGGTCCAGAGCAGAAGCTCGGTCGGTACGCCCGCACTGACCGTGAATTCCGGCGGCAGGTCGTCGCCGGCGGTCACCTCGAAGGCGTCGCCGGCGGTGAGCGGCTCGGCCATTCCGCTGCGCAGGAGGGCGCCGGAGGCGACGTGGAGATGGCGGAGCCTCGCCTCCGGGAGGGTGATCTCGGCAGGGCCGGCGGTGCCGACGTGGCCGACCCGCAGTGTCCCCTGGCCCAGGCGGACCGCTTCGGTCCACTCGCCCTCGACCGCGGCGACGTCGTGGACGGCGTACGCCGGCGTGCCGGTGCTGCCGGCGATCCACACCTGGATGAACCGGGTGCCGGCGGCCGAGGCGAACTCGGAGTGGTCGACCCCGTCGCCGGTGGTGAAGACGCCGACCTGGCCGGGGGCGACGGTCCCGGTGGCGCCGGTCGAGTCGGTGTGGGTCACCTCGCCGGACAGCGGCCAGGTCACGATGGTGACGCCGGCGTGGTGATGGGTCTCGAAGCCCTCACCGTTGCGCAGCAGGTGCTCGTCGTAGGTCACGATCGGGCCGAAGCCGACGCGCTCGGGGTCGTAGTGGGAACCGAATGAGTAGGTGTGCCAGGTAATTTTTCCTGGCCGGAGGCCGGGGGGACGTTCCGTGAATCGGGCGTTTCCTCGGCGGATCTGGGCAGTCACAGTCATGATTGTGCCGTGGCGTTTCCCAAGTTCCCGACTGGCTTCGTGTTCGGCACTGCAGACGCCACCCGGCCGGGGGGCGAGCAGGATGTTGCGCTGCTTCAACGTCTCGGTGCGCCGGGATACCGGTTCGCGGTCTCCTGGCGTGAGCTTCAGCCGGGTGGGCGCGGTGTCTTCGATCCCGATGCCCGCGCTCGTTACGACCGACTGGTCGACGAGCTGCTCGAGGCAGGTCTGCGCCCGTCGGCCACGCTCTACGCCGGGGAGCTGCCGGAGCCGCTGGCCGCCGACGGCGGCTGGCTCAACCGCGCCACGGTCGACGCGTTCGGCGACTACGCCGAGACGGTCGTGGACCTGATCGGCGACCGAATCCCGGAGTGGGTGCCGGTCCAGGACCCCAACGTGGCCGGCTACCTCGGCTACGGGCTCGGCACGATCGCGCCCGGCCGTCGCGCGGGCTGGGGGGTCGTCGCGGCGATGCACCACCTGCTCCTCGCCCACGGCCGCGGCGTGCAGGTGCTGCGCGCCGCCGGGGTCGAGTCGGTCGGGTGTGCCAACCACCACGAGCCGATCTGGCCGCTCTCGGAGGATCCCGCCGACGTCGGCGCGGCCAAGCTCATCGACCTGGCCTGGAACGCGGTGCCTCTCGAGGCGATGCTGATGGGCCGCTACCCCCGTGACATCGCCGGTCTCGCCGACGAGGTCACGATGCCGGGCGACATGGCCGTCATCCGTTCACCGCTCGACTTCTACGGGGTCAACTTCTTCGCACCGCAGCGCATCGGCGCCTCCGCCGAGGGCGACGACATCCCGTTCCGGATGGTGCCGCTCGTCGGCTATCCCGCCACCGACACCGGCTGGGGCGTGGTGCCCACCGCGCTGCGGGAGTGGCTGATCATCACCCGGTCCCGCTATCGCGCCGCGATGCCGCCGATCGTGGTGACCGAGTGCGGTGCTGCGTACGACGCTCCGCTGGTCGACGGTGAGGTCGACGACCAGGCGCGGATCGACTACCTCGAGGCCCACCTGGAGGCGGTCTCGGCCGCGATCGAGCGCGGCGTCGACGTACGCGGCTTCTACGCCTACACCCTGCTCGACCGTGACGGCTGGGAGGCGCCGTTCACCGGCAAGGACTGGGAGGACGGCGTGGGCGGGAAGTACGGCCTGGTGCACGTCGACGCTGCCGGGGTGCGTACGCCCAAACGCTCCTTCGGGTGGTACGCCGAAATGGTCGCCGCCCACGCCGAGGGCGCCCCGACGGGCTGACTAGAAGGCGAGCTTCTCGCCGATCGCCTTGATCGCGTCCATGTCGCCCGGGTGCGGCACCCAGGGGAGCGTGAGCGAGTCCCTGGTCTTGTCGGTGTAGCGCGGGATCACGTGGAAGTGCAGGTGGAACACCGTCTGCCACGCGGCCGGACCGCAGTTGTTGAGTACGTTGACCCCGTCCGCCTGCAGAACGTCGACCGCCCGCTTCGCGACCGCCTGGGCGGTCTTCGCGGTCGCCGCGAAGACCGCCGGGTCGGCCTCGAGGACGTCCTTGGTGTGCGTCTTCGGCACCACCACCGTGTGACCTTCGGCCGCCGGGGCGATGTCGGTGAAGGCGTACGTCTCCTCGTCCTCGTAGACCTTCGTCGAGGGGATGTTGCCCGCGACGATGTTGCAGAACAGGCAGTCGGGATCGCTCATATTCCGAGGCTATCGGGTCACAGGCCCGCGGCGACCTCGGTGCCCTGCTGGATCGCACGCTTGGCGTCGAGCTCGGCGGCGACGTCGGCGCCACCGATAAGGTGCCAGTTCGGCTTCTCGGTCCACAGGTCGCGCACCGACTCCTGGCCGGCGCAGAGGATCACGTGGTCGACCTCGAGCGTGAGCGGCTCGCCGTCGACGGCGTAGTGGAGGGTGAGGGAGTCGTCGCCGGCCTCGATCTTGTCGTACGTCGCGCCTCGCACCTGCTTGACGCCGTCCTGCTTCAGGTGGGCGCGGTGGGCCCAGCCGGAGGTCTTGCCGAGGCCGATGCCGATCGGGGTGGACTTGCGCTGCAGCAGGGTCACCTGGCGAGCCGGCGCGTCCAGGACCGGCGTGGTCAGGCCGCCACGGAAGGTCGCCGGGTCACCGACACCCCAACGGGCCTTCCACTCCTCGAGGGTCTCCGGCTGGTGGGTCAGCCAGGCGGACACATCGACGCCGATGCCGCCGGCACCGATGACCGCGACGCGGCGGCCCGGGAGGACCCGGCCGGCGAGCACATCGGCGTACGTCACGACCCGGTCGTCCTCGGAGCCGGCGATCTGCGGGATCCGCGGGGTGACGCCGGTGGAGACGATGACATGGTCGAAGGCCTCCAGGTCGGCGGTGGTGGCCTCGGTGTCGAGGCGAACCTCGACGCCCAGCACCTCCAGGCGACGGGTGAAGTAGCGCAGCGTGTCCCTGAAGTCCTCCTTGCCGGGCACGGCCATCGCGAGGCGGAACTGGCCGCCGACCTGCGAGGACTTCTCGAACAGCGTCACCGCGAAGCCGCGCTCGGCAGCCGAGGTGGCGGCGGCGAGGCCGGCCGGTCCGGCGCCGACGACCGCCACGGTCTGCTTGAGCTTGGTCGGCCTGAGCACCAGCGTGGTCTCGCGCGCCGCGCGCGGGTTGACCAGGCAGGAGGCGGCCTTGTTGGAGAAGGCGTGGTCCAGGCAGGCCTGGTTGCAGGCGATGCAGGTGTTGATCTCGTCGGTGCGGCCCTCGGCGGTCTTCTTGGCGAACTCGGGGTCGGCCAGCAGCGGCCGGGCCATCGAGACCAGGTCGGCCTTGCCGTCGGCGATCGCCGACTCGGCGAGCTCGGGGGTGTTGATCCGGTTGGAGGCGCAGACCGGGATCGACACCTCGGCCTTGAGCCGGGCGGTCATGTCCAGCCACGCACCACGCGGGACCTGGGTGATGATGGTCGGCACCCGCGCCTCGTGCCAGCCGATGCCGGTGTTGAAGACCGAGACGCCGGCGTCCTGGAGCGCGTACGCGAGCTCGATCGTCTCCTCCCAGGTCTGGCCGTCCTCGACCAGGTCGAGGATCGAGAGCCGGAAGATGATCGGGAAGTCGTCACCGACCAGCTCGCGCGAGCGCCGCACGATCTCCACCGGGAACCGCATCCGGTTGGTCGCGGTGCCGCCCCAGCGGTCCTCGCGTTGGTTGGTCCGCTCGGCGAGGAACTGGTTGATCAGGTAGCCCTCCGACCCCATGATCTCGACCGCGTCGTAGCCCGCCTTCTTCGCCAGCGAGATGCTCTTGGCGAAGTCGTTCACGGTCGCGTCCACGGCCTTGTCGGAGAGGGCCGCGGGCTTGAACGGGTTGATCGGCGCCTGGACGGCCGAGGCGCTGACCGAGAACGGCGTGTAGCCGTAGCGACCCGCGTGCAGCACCTGCATCGCGATCGCGCCGCCCTCCTCGTGCACCGCGCCGGTGACCCGGCGGTGCTGGGCGGCGTGCAGCCGGGAGCTCATCTCGCTCGCGAACGGCTTGAGCCAGCCGCGCTTGTTCGGGGCGTAGCCGCCGGTGATGATCAGCCCGGTGCCGCCGCGCGCCCGCTCGCCGAAGTAGGCCGCCAGCTTCGGGATGTCCCACGCGTGGTCCTCGAGGCCGGTGTGCATCGACCCCATCACCACCCGGTTGCGCAGCGTGAGCGACCCGATGGTGATCGGTGAGAGCAGGGATTCGTACGCCATGGCCGTATGCTACTCACGAGTAATAAGAAGTGGCCAGTGCCGGTTCCTCTAGTGAGCCCCTTCTCGCCCGGTCCGTTCCTGAGCGCCCAACGTCGATCCTGTTCCTTTTGCTAGACGATGACACCTTGTGAAGCCTTCACAAAGCGTCATCGTCTAGTAAAAGGAACGGATCCAGTGTTCTGGCTGGAACCCGGCCGGGCGGTTTCCACAGGGTTATCCACAGGATCTTGATTTCGGTCGCACAGGCGTGGCATCGCTTCCTAGCGTCCCTGGGTATGGGAGCCACTACGCGAGTCACGACGCGCGAGGGGATACGCCGCATCTGCGAGCTGCACATGATCGGGAAGGTCGAGGCGAACCGGGTCCTGACCGCAGGCCTCGCCGGCCCGGGGCAGAAGATGGGCAGCGCGATCGTCTACGACGAACACAGTCTGGCCGAGTTCCTGGCCCGACCGCGCTGCACGGACCAGACGTTGGAGGCCGTCCGGCCGGTCGTCGTCAGGCTCGGCCGTGGGCGCAAGCTGAACGTCTCCCAGACCTGGGACGAGCAGGCCGAGATCGTCAGGCGAAACTGGTACGTGCCGCCTCTCCTCGGATTGATGCTCGATCGGTGGGGGTGCCTGGACGGCCGCCGCTTCCCGCTGGTCGCGACGATCGCCAGCTGGGTGGTGTTCGGTGCGGAGGTCACTGGCCACACCTACGACCGAGGCGCGCCGCCTGCTGCGAACCGCAGCACGCCGCCGCGTACGTTTCACGTCGAACCACCCGGCGACTGGTTCGAGCCGATCAAGGAGACCTGGCTGCCGCTGGAACACGGACCGACGGTGACGGTCTGGGGCGCGCCGACGAACGGCCCGTTGCGCGAGGTCGACTGGCTCAGAGCGGATGCGGAGAAGCAGAAGGAGCAGCTCGAGTACGAGATGTGGCTGCGGTCCGCGCCGGCGCTGCGCGAGGTGGCGCAGGTGGGCCTGACCGACGCCGATGCGATCCTTCGAGCTTGGGACCAGGCTGCCCCGCCTCATCCGGAGACCGGACGAGACGGGGCAGCGTAGACGTCAGGCTCAGACAGCAGCCGGGGCCGGGAAGGTCGGGTACTCGACACCGGAGATCGACTGCACGGTGCGGACGACCTGGCAGGAATAGCCGAACTCGTTGTCGTACCAGACATAGAGGATGGCGGAGTCGCCGTCGACGATGGTCGCGTTGCCGTCGACGATCGAGGCGGCGCGCGAGCCGATGAAGTCGGAGGAGACCGCGTCGCGGGCAGTGGTGAAGTCCACCTGGCGACGCAGTTCGCCGGTGAGCGAGGCCTCGCGCAGGTAGTCGACGACCTCTTCCTTCGAGGTCTCGCTCTTGAGCGAGAGCGACAGGATGGCGATCGAGACATCCGGGGTGGGGATGCGGATCGAGTTGCCGGTGATCTTCGCCTTCAGGTCCGGGAGCGCCTTCGCGACGGCGGAGGCGGCACCGGTCTCGGTGAGCACCAGGTTGAGCGGTGCGGAGCGGCCTCGGCGGTCTGCCTTGTGGTAGTTGTCCAGCAGGTTCTGGTCGTTGGTGAACGAGTGCACCGTCTCGACGTGACCGCGGACGATGCCGAAGCGGTCCTCCATCAGCTTCAGCGGCGGCACGATCGCGTTGGTCGTGCAGGACGCGCAGGAGATGACCTTCTCGTCGCCGGTCAGGGTCTGGTGGTTGACGCCGTGGACGATGTTGGGGACGTCGCCCTTGCCCGGCGCGGTCAGCAGGACCTTCTTGATGCCCGGACGCAGGTGCTGCGAGAGGCCCTCACGGTCACGCCACTTGCCGGTGTTGTCGATGAGAATGGCGTCCTTGATGCCGTACGCCGTGTAGTCGACCGTCGTCGGGTCGTTGGAGTAGATGAACTGGATCGGGTTGCCGTTGGCGATGATCACGCCGTTCTTCTCGTCCACCGTGATGGTGCCGGCGAACTGGCCGTGGATCGAGTCGCGGCGCAGCAGCGAGGCGCGCTTGATGAGGTCGTCCTCGCCGCCCTTGCGGACGACGACGGCCTTCAGCCGCAGCCCGTGGCGCGAGCCGGCCTTCTCCACGAGGAGCCGGGCGACGAGCCGGCCGATCCGGCCGAAGCCGTAGAGCACGACGTCCTGGCCGCCGTTGCGCTCCAGCTTGTTCTCGCCGGTGGCGCCGGACAGCTTCTCGGCGACGAAGTCGTCGACGGAGAGGCCACGCTCGTCCTCGGCGTACTGGACCGCGAGCAGGCCCAGGTCGATCTTCGAGGGACCGAGGTCGAGCTTGGCGACCGCCTGGAGCAGCGGGAACGTCTCGGTGACCGAGAGCTCCTCGCCCTCGATCTGGCGCGCGAAGCGGTGCGCCTTGAGGATCGAGATGTCGGACTTGCTCACCAGCGACCGGCTGTGGACCAGGATGGTGACATCCTTCTCGCGGTAGAGCTTGCCGATGATCGGGATCATCGTCTCCGCGAGCTCCTCGCGGTGCTGCCAGTCGTTGAAGGTCTCGTCGGTGTCGCTCACAGCTCAACTTTCGGTTGCTCGGGAAGAAGGGACGGCACACCCCGCCAGGCTCGATTATCGGCGTGACGAGACCCCCGGCCACCTTGATCGATCCAACCTTGGACGCGGTGTGACCGGGGTCTCTTCGGCCCCTACGAACCGCCCTCAGAACGAGCTGGCCGAGCCCTCAGGGAGTCGCGGTCGCGGTCGGATCCTCGGCGGGATCCTCGGTCGGCTCGACCGTCGCGGTCTCGGTCGGCTCGGCTGTCGGCGTCTCGGTGACCGGGTCGGTGGCGGGTTCGCTGGGTGCCGTCGCGCTCGCGTCCGGGGTCTCGGAAGGCGTCGCGTCGCCGGTCTCCGTACCGCTGCTGGGGGCGATCTCGCCGTCGCCCTCCGCGCCCTCGTCGTCGGGTTCCTCGTTCAGACCGGGATCCGTCCCGGTGTCGACCGAGCCGCCGACCGGCGTGGTCGGCGCGGTGCTGCTCTCGCCGGTGGTCGGCTCGACGGACGGGGTCACCTCGCCGACCTTCGGGGTGTCGTCCTGACCGGGCAGGAGACCGGGGTTGGCGGCGACGGCCACGCCGGCCGAGACCAGGACCACGGCCGCCGCGGCCAGGACCGCGACCTTCCAGCGCCGGCCGGAAGGCTGGGCGGGATCGGCGAACGTGGGCGCCATCGTCGGCAGGTCGGCGGTGTTGGAGGACGCCGTGCCTGGGTGCGGGGGCCGAGCGATCCCGCCCGTGGTGAGTGCCGGCGGCAGCGCGCCGATGCTGGTCTCCTCCTCCGAGGTGACCGGGGCCGGCAGTAGGGTCCAGTCGCCGTTGGTGGCGAGGATCTCCGCGGCGGACGGGCGTCCGGCCGGGTCCTCGGCCAGGCAGGCGGCGAC
Organism: Nocardioides sp. NPDC000445; assembly: GCF_040300245.1. Classification (NCBI taxonomy): domain Bacteria; kingdom Bacillati; phylum Actinomycetota; class Actinomycetes; order Propionibacteriales; family Nocardioidaceae; genus Nocardioides; species Nocardioides sp. NPDC000445. The sequence goes on from NZ_JBEPDH010000015.1 coordinate 177,954, forward strand.
CAGCGGGCGCAGGTAGACCGGGCAGAGACTCAGGTTGGGCGACTCGCCCTTGAGGAGATGCCCCATCGAGCCGATCTCGCCACTGAACGGCCAGCGGCCGGTGGCGGCGACGAAGGCGACCAGGCCCAGTGCCCAGATGTCGACGGCGCTGGAGAAGGTGCCGGTCTGGACCTGCTCGGGCGCCTGGTAGCCGTAGGTGCCGACCGCCTTGCCGGTCTGGGTCAGCGCGGTGCCGTCGACGGAGCGGGCGATGCCCATGTCGATCACGCACGGGTCGGTGGCGCCGTAGAGGATGTTGCCCGGTTTGATGTCGCGGTGGACCAGCCCGGCAGCGTGGACGGCGGCGAGGGCCTCGGCGACGCCGGCGACCAGCTGGCGTACGTCGATCTCGGTCAGCCGCTGGCCGGAGTTGATCAGCTTGTTGAGCGGCGGGTCGGCGACGTACTCGCTCGCCATCCAGGGCTGCTCGGCCTCGGGGTCGGCGTCGAGAACCCTCGCGGTGAAGCGGCTCTCGACCCTCTTGGCTGCCTGGATCTCCCGCTCGAACCGCGCGCGGAACCCCGGGTCGGAGGTGAGCTCGGGAAGGATCGCCTTGACCGCCGCCTTCATCCCGTATGCGTCCTCGCCCAGGTAGACGACGCCCATGCCGCCGTGGCCGAGGCGGCCGATGAGCACGTACGGACCCATCTCGCGGGGATCGTTCGCCGTCAGCGGGCTCACAGAGCTGGCCTGGGGGGCGGACTGGGGGGATGTGGGGATTTCCCGAGACAACTTCTCTGCTCCTGTGCACCGGCGAGTGTGTCTCGGAGCGTATCGGACTCGGCTCCGTGATCAGGTCACGCCGGGCGGAGCGTTCCGGACTCTGGGAGGATCGAGTTCATGACTGAGTCGACGGAGCAATCCACAGTGACATTGGGCCAGGGCACCGGTCCCCTCCGCGGGGTCAAGGTCGTCGAGCTGGCGGGGATCGGGCCGGGGCCGCACGCCTGCACGATCCTCGCGGACATGGGTGCGGACGTGATCCGGGTCGACCGGCCGGGAGGCAACGTCCTCGGCGGCGGCGCCGGCGACCTGCTCACCCGTGGCCGGCCGAGCATCGCGCTGGACCTCAAGAACCCGGACGCCGTCGAGACCGTCCTGCGCCTGGTGGAGACCGCCGACGTGCTCATCGAGGGACTGCGCCCGGGCGTCACCGACCGCCTCGGCCTGGGGCCCGACACCTGTCTGGAGCGCAACCCGCGCCTCGTCTACGGCCGGATGACCGGCTGGGGCCAGGACGGCCCGCTGGCCCAGTCCGCCGGTCACGACCTCACCTACATCGCCACCACCGGCGTGCTCAACGGGCTGGGCCAGGACCGGGCCCGTCCGCACTTCCCGCTCAACCTGCTCGGCGACTTCGGAGGCGGATCGACCTACCTGGTGATGGGCATCCTGGCCGCGCTCGTCGAGGCCAAGACCACCGGCCAGGGGCAGGTCGTCGACGCCGCGATCGTGGACGGCACCGCCCACCTCGCCACGATGATCTCGGGGATGCTCGCCAGCGGCACCTGGCACGAGCAGCGGCAGAGCAACCTGCTCGACGGCGCGATGCCGTTCTACGCGCTCTACGACACCTCCGACGGCCGACAGGTCGCGGTCGGTGCGCTGGAAGGGAAGTTCTTCGCCGAGATGGTCACCCGGCTCGGGCTCGACGGGATCTGCCCGGGGCAGTACGAGATGGAGCGCTACGACGAGATGCGCGACCTCTTCGCCAAGACCTTCGGGTCCAAGACGATGGCCGAGTGGGCCGAGATCTTCGAGGGCACCGACGCCTGCGTCGCCCCCGTCCTCACCCCCTCAGAGGCCGCTGAGCATCCGCACCTGCGGGCCCGCCAGACGTACGTCACCCACCACGGCGTCACCCAGCCAGCCCCGGCTCCGCGGTTCAGCCGGACCACCACCACCTTGGGTGCGGGACCGGCGGCCAGTGCCGGCCAGCACACCCGCGAGGCCCTCGCCGCCTGGGGCATCGACGACGCCGACGCGCTGATCGAGAAGGGCGCCGCGTTCCAGGACTGAGGCCAACCCGGTCGCCAACGAGAAACGGCGCGGCGTACGACCCGAAGGTCATACGCCGCGCCGTTCTACGTGACGCGGGCTTGCTCAGTCCTTGTTGACCAGAGCGGCAGCGCGGCGACGCAGGACCACGACGAGCGCGGTGCCGGCAGCGGCAGCGCCGGCGAGCATGGCCAGCAGCGGCCACATCGCGGGAACGGCCGAGTCGCTCTCACCGGCGAGACCGGCGTCGATGTTGGTCGGGACCTCGGAGTCGGTCACCGGCGCCTCGGAGGACTCCTCCTCGGCGGGCTCGGTCTCGTCGGAGACCGGGGTGGCCTCGGTCGGCGTCTCGGACGGCTCCTCGGACGGCTCCTCCGACGGGGTGGGCTCCTCGGACGGGGTGGGCGTCGGCGTCGGGGTGGGCTCCTCGACTGCGCAGTTCTTGAACCAGAAGACCTTGGTCTTGGTGTCGTTGCCGATGCTGCCCGGGGTGTGGATGGTGACCTTCGCGTGGAAGCCCTGCTTCGGGTGGGCGAGGCCGGTGGCCGACAGGGTGTAGGTCTGGCGCGCGTCGAGGCCGTCCTCGGTGCCCGCGCCGCTGGCGGAGTCCCCGCCTACGAAGACCGTGTCCGGACCGTCAACGGTCAGCTCGCCGCCGTCCGTGGGCGAGTGCAGCTCGAAGCCGATCGTGGACTCGATCTCCTCGCCCTCGTCGAAGCCGTACCACTCGATGTCGAGGGTGCAGCCCACGTGGGGCTGGTTCTCCGGCACGTCGTCGATGTTGCCGTGCTGGATGACCTTGACCGTGCCGTTGTTGCCGGCCGGGTCAGTCGCGAACGCCGGGGCGGCTGAGAGCCCGGCAAGGGTGACGCCGGCGACGATCGCGCCGGCGCGTACGAAACTCAACACTCGAAAACCTTTCGAAGATCATTCGACCGCACTATGCGGTCCGCATGCAGCCTCAGCCACCGAAAGCGATGGGTGAGTGACCCCGAAATCGCTGTGGATGCTATGCCGCCCCCACAGCTGCAGACGGCAGCGTAGTGACCCCGCGTGCGCGCGAGTAAGGGGGGCACGTCGGTGTTACCGAGCCGTTCCTCAATCGGTGATCCTCTGATTTGCTTGCAAAAGTTCGCGGTACAGGGTGTCGCAAACACGTACTCCCGGGTAACCTGACCCACATGCATGTCGACGTACTGATCATCGGTGCCGGCGTCTCCGGCATCGGAGCGGCCGCACAGCTCCGTGAGCGCCTTCCCGGGAAGACGATCGCGATCCTCGAGCAGCGCGATGCCAGTGGCGGCACCTGGGACCTCTTCCGCTACCCGGGCATCCGCTCCGACTCCGACATGTTCACCTTCGCCTTCAAGTGGCGGCCGTGGCAGAGCGCACAGGCGCTCGCCGATGGTCACCAGATCCGTGACTACCTCCGCCAGACGGCGAAGGACTACGGCGTCGACAAGCTGATCCGCTACGGCCACAAGGTCACCGGTGCCGCGTGGAGCACCGAGGACAAGCAGTGGACGGTCTCCGTCGAGACGGCCGACGGCCCGGCCGAGATCACTGCCGGCTTCCTGTGGAACTGCTCGGGCTACTACGACTACGCCAACGGCTACCAGCCGGAGTTCGCCGGTCTCGACGACTACGAGGGCACCTTCGTCCACCCGCAGCACTGGCCCGAGGACCTCGACTACGCGGGCAAGAAGGTCGTCATCATCGGCTCCGGCGCGACCGCCGTCACCCTCCTGCCCAACTTGGCGGGCGAGGGCAGCGACCGCGCCGAGAAGGTGACGATGCTGCAGCGCACCCCGACGTACATCCTCTCCCGCCCGGGTCAGGACGCGATCGCCTCGCTGCTGAAGACGGCGCCGTTCCAGCTGCTCGGCAGGCTCCCCTTCAAGCGCGTGCGCGAGAAGATCGGCCACGAGGCCGTTCGCTGGGAGAACATCGCCCTCACCGTCGGCACCTACCAGATCGCCCGCCGCGCGCCCGGCGTGGTCAAGAAGGTGATCCGCGACCAGTGGATCAACGGGCTCACCGCCCGCGGCGGCCGTCCCGGCATGACCAAGGACGAGGCGATCGCGTACGTCGACAAGCACTTCAACCCGCCCTACAACCCGTGGGACCAGCGCATCTGCTTCGTCCCCGACGGCGACATGATGAAGTCGATCCGCGAGGGGTACGCCGCGGTCGTCACCGACCGGATCAAGACGTTCGTGCCGAAGGGCATCGAGCTCGAGTCGGGCGAGACGCTCGAGGCCGACATCGTCATCTCCGCCACCGGCCTCAACCTCAGGCTCTTCGGCGGCCTCGACTACACCGTCGACGGTGAGCCGGTCAGCCTGCCCGAGCAGATGGCGTACAAGGGCCTGATGATCACCGGGATCCCGAACTTCGCCTACACCATCGGCTACACCAACGCCTCCTGGACGCTCAAGGCCGACCTGGTCACCGACTACGTGATCCGGCTGCTCGACTTCATGGGGGAGAACGGCTACGACGTCGCCGCGGTCACCCGCGACCCGAGCGTCGAGGAGCGGCCGTTCATGGACCTGGCCTCCGGTTACATCCAGCGATCGCTGGACCTCATGCCGAAGGCCGGCGACCGGGCGCCGTGGACCGCGAAGCAGAACTACCTCGTGGACATGAAGGCGCTCGGGTCTCCGGTCGCCGACGGCACCCTCAAGTTCAGCTGATCCGGTCCGCCTGAGACCTCCCGCAGGCCGGCGCGGTGGCGCCGGCCTGTGATTACTGTGACAAGCGTTCCGGTCACGGCGTGAAGTACGTGGGACTACGATGGTCCTACCATGGATGGCAGGGCAGTTCGCTGGAAGCGTCACAACGATGACCGACGAAAGCGCATCGTCGATGCCGCGATCGGTCTGATCGAGACCGACGGCGTCAACGTCAGCCTGCAGGCGATCGGCCAGGCCGCGGGGCTCTCCCGCTCGGTGGTCTACCGCCATTTCGCCGACCGGCGTGAGCTCGACCTCGCCATCCAGGCCGACATCCTCGACGGTCTGTGGGCCAAGCTGTTTCCGGCGATGGAGCTGACCGGATCGATCCGGCAGATCATCTCCCGCACCGTGGGGGCGTACGTCAACTGGGCACTCGAGCACCCGCTCCTGCACCAGGTGGCCGATGTCGACACCGCGCCGAACGGCACCGGTCCGCTCCAGCAGGGCCTCGACCGGATCGCGGAGCGGATCAAGGAGCTGATCCTGGCCGCGTTCGAGCTGAGCGGCGTGGAGGTCTCCGAGATCGACAAGAAGGCCGTCGACCCGCTGATCTACGGCCTGATCGGGATGGTCTTCGGTGCCGTACGCCGCTGGGTCCACCTCGGCGAGGGCATCCCCGACGCCGAGCATCTGACCTCGGTCGTCACGGAGGCCGTGCTGGCCATGATCGACACCCGCACGACGGCGTACGGGCTCTCGATCGACCACGACCAGCCGCTCGAGGAGCTTCTCGGCTGATCGAGCTCAGCCGGGCAGGGTCAGGTCCGCCGGCACGACGCGACCCAGCGCGGCGCGGCAGGCGATGATCCCCGGTGAGTCGGCGATGGCGGTGCGGGTGGCCGTGAAGACCGTACGCCGCGGTGCCCCCGGCAGCTCGATGAGCCGCACGGCCGTCCGGTGGCGTACGCGCATCAGGTCGGAGAGCAGCGCGGCGGCGTTGCCGGACTCGACCAGTGCGACGTGCGCCTCGACGTCGTCGGTCTCGTAGCGGACCTCGGGCTCGAAGCCTGCCCGGCGGCACTGCTCCTCGATCCAGTGGCGGGACGCGGTGCCCGGCGGTTCCATCGCCCACGGGACGCATCCGGCGTCGGCGAGGGAGGTGATGTTGTCCCAGATCGCACCGGAGCCGCGTGGCGGGAGAGCGAGCCGGAGCCGGTCGGTGGTGAGCGGTTGCCGGTCCAGGCCGTCGAAGTGGGGAGCGCCGTGGTCGGGGTAGTGCTCGGCGACGACCAGGTCGAGCTCGCGCAGGGCGAGGTCGTGGAGCGCCTGCTCGGGCGCGCGCTGGGACAGCATGACCCGCAGCCGTGGATGCCGCCGGGTCAGGTCGGCGAGTGCCTGCGGCATGTAGGCGAGAGCCACGGACTGGAAGACGGCGACCCGGACCGTGCCGGCGGTCTCGTCGCCGAGCGAGGTGACCGCGGCCTCGGCCGCCTCGAGTCGCGCCAGGATCTCGGTCGTGTGCTCGACGAGCACCTCGGCGGCCGCGGTGAGCTGGACCCGTCGGCCCGCCTTGGTGAGCAACGGAACGCCGACCTCTCGCTCGAGCAGACCGAGCTGCTGGGAGACCGACGACGGGCTCTGGTGGAGGGCCTCGGCGACCTCGGCCAGGGTGCCGCGGGCGGCGAGCTCGGCGAGCAGGCGGAGTCGGCGGACGTCGAGCATCTCTACCCTTCAGGTTGGCTTACGAATAACCCCCAGGAAACATCGCTTTATCTTACGTGACTCTGGTCGCATACTCGGCTCTATGACCACCAATGACGCGCTCATCTCCGAGGTCGACCACCTCGTTCGCGGCTGGCTGGCGAAGGCTTCGACCAAGCCCGCCGCCCCGGCTGCACAGCGCCTCGCGGACGTACTCAAGGATCCCGCCGGACTCGACTTCACCGTCGGCTTCGTCGATCGCGTGATCCGGCCCGAGGACGTCCGCGTGGCCGCGGCCAGCCTGCGCGAGCTGGCCGGCAACGTACCTTCGTTCCTGCCCTGGCACCTGAAGCTCGGCGTGAAGCTGGGCGCGCTGATGTCGCTGGTCGCGCCGTGGTTCGTCATCCCGGTGGCGCGCCGTGCGCTGCGGCAGATGGTGGGTCACCTGCTGATCGACGCCTCCGACGCTCGGCTCGGCACGCAGATCGAGCGGATTCGCGAGCGCGGCGTGAACCTCAACATCAACCTCCTCGGCGAGGCCGTCCTGGGGCAGAAGGAGGCCGACCGTCGTCTGGCCGGGATCCGCAAGCTGCTCGCACGCGACGACGTCGACTACGTCTCGGTGAAGGTCTCCTCGCCGGTCGCGCCGCACGCGGTCTGGGCGTACGACGAGGCGGTCGAGCACGTCGTCGAGCGGCTCCTCCCGCTCTACACCTACGCGGCGACGTCCTCCGCCGCCGGGACGAAGAAGTTCATCAACCTGGACATGGAGGAATACCGCGACCTCGACATGACCATCGATGTCTTCACGCGGCTCCTCGACCGGCCCGAGCTGGCCGACCTGGAGGCGGGCATCGTCCTGCAGGCGTACCTGCCCGACGCCATGGCCGCGATGATGCGGCTCCAGGAGTGGTCGGCTGCTCGGCGCGCGCGTGGGGGCGCGGCGATCAAGGTGCGACTGGTGAAGGGCGCCAACCTGCCGATGGAGCACGTCGAGGCGTCGCTGCACGGCTGGCCGGTCGCGACCTGGTCGACCAAGCAGGACTCCGACACCAACTACAAGCGGGTGCTCTCCTGGGCGCTGACGCCCGAGCGGATGGCCAACGTGCGCGTCGGCGTCGCCGGTCACAACCTGTTCGACGTGGCGTACGCCTGGATCCTGGCCGGTCAGCGCGGGGTTCGTGACTCCGTCGAGTTCGAGATGCTGCTGGGCATGGCCGAGGGCCAGGCCGAGGCGGTCCGCGAGACCGTGGGTGGCCTGCTGCTCTACGTGCCCGTCGTGCACCCGAAGGACTTCGACGTCGCCATCGCCTACCTCGTGCGTCGCCTCGAGGAGGGTGCCAGCACCGAGAACTTCATGTCGGCCGTCTTCGACCTCAACTCCTCCGAGGCGCTCTACAAGCGTGAGAAGGAGCGGTTCGTACGCTCCCTCGCGGCTGTCGACGACTCCGTGCCGCCGCCCAACCGGACCCAGGACCGCCGTTCGCCGGTCGCCGATGACGTCCAGACCGTCTTCGAGAACACCCCCGACACCGACCCGCACCTGCCGGGGAACCGGGAGTGGGGCAAGGCGATCATCGCCCGGGTGGGCTCCTCGACGCTGGGCGACCAGCTGGTCGCCGACCACACGCTGACCTCGGTGGAGGCCGTGGAGTCGGTGCTCGAGGGTGCCGTCGGCGCTCAGGGCGACTGGGGACGCAAGACCGGTGCCGAGCGGGCCGCCGTGCTGCGGGCTGCCGCGGTCGAGGTCGAGCGGCGCCGTGCCGAGTGGCTCGAGGTCGGTGCCTCCGAGTGCGGCAAGACGCTCGACCAGGGTGACCCCGAGGTCTCCGAGGCGATCGACTTCCTCAACTACTACGCGAGCCTCGCCGAGGAGCTCGACAGCGTCGACGGCGCGCGCCAGGTGCCGGTGCGGTTGACGCTCGTCACCCCGCCGTGGAACTTCCCGCTCGCCATCCCGACCGGCGGCGTCGCCGCCGCGCTCGCGGCCGGGTCGGCCGTGGTGATCAAGCCGGCTCCGCAGGCGCAGCGCTGCGGCTCGGTGCTGGTCGAGACGCTGTGGGCCGCGGGGGTGCCGAAGGAGGTGCTCCGGCTGGTCCATGTGCCGGAGAACGAGGTCGGTCGCGCGCTGATCGCCTCGCCGCTGGTCGACCGGCTGGTGCTGACCGGTGCGTTCGACACGGCCGAGCTCTTCCGCTCGTTCCGCCCGGACCTGCCGCTGCTGGCCGAGACCTCCGGCAAGAACTCTCTGGTGGTCACGCCGGACGCGGACCTCGACCTGGCCGTCAAGGACCTCGTCTACTCCGCCTTCGGCCACGCGGGTCAGAAGTGCTCGGCCGCGTCGCTGGGCATCCTGGTCGGCTCGGTCGCGACCTCGCGTCGCTTCCGCGACCAGCTGATCGACGCGGTGACCTCGCTTCGCGTGGGTTACCCGACGGACCCGACGGTGCAGGTCGGCCCGGTCATCGAGCCGGCCTCCGGCAAGCTGCTCAAGGCACTGACGACGCTCGCCCCGGGTGAGACGTGGCTGGTGAAGCCGCGCCAGCTCGACGACACCGGCCGGCTCTGGTCGCCGGGTGTGAAGACCGGCGTCAAGCGTGGCTCCGAGTTCCACCTGACCGAGTACTTCGGTCCCGTCCTCGGCCTGATCTCCGCCTCCTCGCTCGACGAGGCTCTCGAGATCCAGAACGAGGTGGACTACGGCCTCACCGCCGGCATCCACAGCCTCGACCGCGCCGAGATCTCGCAGTGGCTCTCGTCGGTGGAGGCGGGCAACGTCTACGTCAATCGCGGCATCACCGGCGCGATCGTGCGCCGTCAGCCGTTCGGGGGCTGGAAGAAGTCCGCAGTGGGCGCCGGGACGAAGGCCGGCGGGCCCAACTACCTGGTCGGCCTCAGCGACTGGGTGCCGGCTCCCGCCACCGAGCTCGCGACGCCGGCTCCTGCCGTACGGTCGCTCGTCGACTGGGCCGCCCGGCTGCAGCTGGACGAGATCGACATGCTCAAGCGTGCGGCCGGGTCGGACGCTCTCGCCTGGGAGCGCGAGTTCGGCGCCGCCCGGGACGTCTCGCGACTGACCGCCGAGGTCAACGTGCTGCGCTACTCGCCGGTCCCGGTCACGGTCCGGTACGAGGGTGGACCGGTTGTTCACCTGCTGCGCGTCCTTGCCGCCGGTGTCGCCGCTGGGGCTCCGGTGACGGTCTCCGTCGCCGAGGCGCTGGACGACGAGACCGCCTCGCTGGTGCGGGCTACCGGTGCGACGTACGTCGTCGAGGACGCCGCCGCATGGGCGTCGATCCTCTCCGGCCCGTATGCGCCCAACCGCGTACGCCTCCTGGGTGGGTCGCGCGAGGCCTTCGCGGAGGCGAGCCAGGGCCGCGTCGACATCGCCCTCTACGCCCAGCCCGTCGTCGAGGCCGGCCGGATCGAGCTGCTCACGTTCCTGCACGAGCAGGCCGTCTCGGTCACCGCCCACCGCTTCGGCTCGCCGACGCCGCTGGTGGACAACCTCTTCTGACAAGTCAGCGTCGAGTCGGCTCGTCATGACACGTACGTCCGGCATTCGCGGGTCCCGGCCGATCACGTTGATGATGCCCTCGGCGGTGCCGTAGGCCTGGAGCGGGTCGTCGTTGACGAA